>JBCCRV010000109.1:0-14215 GCA_039201085.1 Myxococcota bacterium
GCGGCGTCGACCTCGCGCAGCCTCGAGCCCTTCATGGAATCGGAGGAGGCCAACGGCGCATGCGAGGAGCCTTCCGATGGGTGCAAACCGTGATTCTGTCGGCCCTTACGCGCCGTCCCACTCGTACGACGCTGCTGGACAACGCTCGACGTTTGGCGGTTCACCCTTCATACCGCCGGCCATGACCCTCGTGATTGGCATCGCCGGCGGCACCGGATCGGGCAAGACCACCATCGCCAAGAAGATCGAAGCGGCCGTTCCGACGGACCACGTCAACCGTATCGAGCACGACAGCTACTACCGCGATCGCTCCGATCTCACCTACGAGGAGCGCTGCAAGCTCAACTTTGACCACCCGAGCTCCCTTGAAACCGAGCTCATGGTCGAGCACGTCAGCGCGCTGCGCCGGGGCGAAGCCGTTGAGGTGCCGCGCTATGACTTCACGACCCATCGGCGCCAGCCCGAAACGACGCCCATGAGCTCCAAGGGCATCTTGATCGTCGAGGGCATCCTGGTGCTCGCCGAACCGGAGCTACGCGCGCTGATGGACATTAAGCTTTTCGTGGATACGGATTCGGACATTCGTGCCTTTCGCCGCATTCGGCGCGACATCGAGCAGCGCGGCCGGTCCTTCGATTCGATCCGCGAGCAGTACTACGAAACGGTGCGCCCGATGCATCTGCAGTTTGTCGAACCTTCGAAGCGATGGGCCGACCTGGTGATTCCCGAAGGTGGCGATAACCGCGTCGCCCTCGACGTGCTCATCGCGAAGCTACAGGCCGTGGCGACGAGCGGCTAACCCAACGCTACCCCAACGGCTTTGCACCGTGGCTGCCGGGTGCGGGTGCTCTGCGCTGTGCTTTAGGGTCGAGGTATAACGCGACTTTCGCTCCCGAGTGTCCTCACTTGCGGTACGCTCGCGGCGATGGGTGGCGAGAGGGATCCGGCCGCGGAACGCGTGGACGTCGATGGCTTTACGCTTCTGTCGAAGCTGCGGGACGGGCCCATGGGCAAGGTCTACGAAGCCGAGCAGCGCTCGCTCGCCCGGCGCGTCGCCCTGAAGATCCTCTCGTCCGACGGGCTGCAAAAGCGCCCCTGGGTGCAGGCCCTCCGGCGCGAGGGCGAGCTGCTCGCACGCTTTTCCCATCCGAACATCGTGACGGTCTTCGAGCGCGGCACCTGGGAGGGCCGGCCCTACTTCGTGATGGAGTACCTCGAAGGCGAGACGCTGGCCGATCGGCTCGCCGGGGGACCGATGTCGCCCGTGGCCCTTGCGGCCCTTTCGCTGCCGATCCTGAGCGCCGTCGCCGCGTGCCACGAGCGGGGCATTGTGCACGGCGACTTGAAACCGGAGAACGTCTTCCTCGCGTCGATCGATACGGGGATTGTGCCGAAGCTGATCGACTTCGGCATCGCCTTCGACGCGGGCATCGCGAAGGGCCCCGAAGTCTCCGCGGGTACGCCCGAGTACATGGCGCCGGAAGTCCTTCGCGGTGAACCGGCGGGCGCCGGCTCGGACCAGTACGCTATGGGCGTCGTGCTCTATGAAATGGCGACGGGTCATCTGCCGCGCCTGCACGAGGACGATCCGGAGCGGCTTCGTTTGATCGCCAAGCACGGTCTCGTGCCACCGCGTCATCACGTACCCAACCTCGACGAAACGCTTGAAGAGGTCATCGAGCGGGCGCTGCATCCGGAGCGAAGCGCCCGCTTTCGGGACATGCGCGAAATGATGCGGGCGCTCCTTCCGGTTGCCGGTCCGCGGGAGCGGGCCGAATACAAGGCGCAGCTCGATGCGGCGGATCGAAACGACGACGACGACGGACTCGACTCGGAAGAGTCGGGATCGATTCCGACGCTGGACGCGCGGATGGTCGACGGCGCCCTCGACTCGATCCGTCCGTCCGCGGCGAAGCCGCCTGCGCCGGCCACCGCGCAAACCGGGTTCTCCTGGGCCGTTCCGCTCGCCCTTGTCATTGGCGTTGCCGTGGGCTTTGGCCTGGGCGTGCTGCTCTCCTAGCGCTGAACGCACGAGATTCGTACCGGTTCATCGCCGCGTGCGCCCAGAAGCGAAGCGCGCTCGAGAATGCCTCGAAGCGCGGCATCGAACGAGCCGGATCGTGAACTCGAGGAGCCGATGGGCGTGCACTACGTTCGCACGCCCTTTTCGCGCCTTGACACCGCAAGCGGTCCGGCCTACTCCGGGCCGGCGCGGAAGTGGCGGAACTGGTAGACGCGCATGATTCAGGTTCATGTATCCGCAAGGATGTGGAGGTTCGAGTCCTCTCTTCCGCACCACGCCGGCCCGCCGGCAGAAGCGACCCCCCGGAGACGTTCTCCTGGGGGTCGATTTCGTGATTCCACCGTTGGTCGGTGGACGTGCGGCGCCTCGACCGTCTGACGTTCGTCCCGTGGCCGTGTTGGCGAGGCGTCCGTTAGCGCTGGACGACGTCAACATCAGCGATCCCACTTGAACCGGTCGAAGTGCTCGATGGGGTCGTCGTAGGGCCGAATGTCGATGCTGCGAAAGAGCTCGCTCAGGTCGTCTGCGAGCGGGTTCTGGAAGAACGGCAGTTCCATGATGAGGGCCGCCGTATCGTCCGTATCGAGGTCGTTCTCGCCCACGTACTCGTCGATGCAGTCGAGGGAAAAGAGGCCCTCTTCATGGTCGTTTACGAAGATGCGTCCCTTGTGCGGGCCCGGTTCTTCGATAAGGACCGCCGCGTTGCCGCCGCCGTCTTCCAGGACAATCGACGCGCGAACGATTTCCTCCTGCTTCCAGCCGCCGGCGCACTCCGCGTCGATGTAGCCGGCGACGACGCGAAAGTTGTTTTCGAGCGAGTGAAAGTCGAAGGCCGATTCCTCAAAGACATCGTTCGCGTAGAACGCATCAAACGCCTCTTCGAACGCCGCCGCCGACTTGATGGATTTGCACGTCGTCGTTCGCTCGAAGCGAACGTCACCGGCCTCATCCACCACGCGCAGGATGCGTTTCTTGCCCTTGCGTTCGTAGTGAAGCTGAACGTTTCCAAAGACTCGAAGAATCGAGTCTTCGCCTTTGTAGCGCCGCTCGAACTGCAGCGTGCCTGCTTCGTCTCGCTCGCACACGTAGACGGGGCGTCCTTGGTCGTACTCGACCGTGAAACGCTCCTCACCCCGCTTGTACACGGAGCGGTAGATGCCATGGCGAAGGTCTCCGCGGTCGTCTTCGGATTCCCTTCGGGGAGCGACTTCGGCGCCCTCCAACATGTTGACGCGGCCTCCGAGGTCGACGATGCGCCACTCGGTGTTCGGCCAGACGGCGAGCATGCCGGGTCCACGGACCGTTTCCACGTACGCAGATTCGATGTGGCTTCCGACATGGGAGATCGAGTTTCGGTGCAGGAACATGGCCTGCTCTGTCGCGATCAGGCCGCCCGCCAGGATGCTGACCGTTCCCGGCGATGTGGACACGGACTCGCAGCGAACCTCGTTGAGGAAGACGAGCCCGCACTCTGCGAGCTCCGAATCGTCCCCGAGAAGCACCTCCGCGGAGAGTTCCAGGCCCTCCTCGGCGTCGACCGGTTCGGTGAACACGGCGAGGCCAATGGGCGCGCTCGCCGCGAGGGCTTCATAATCGAGTTCGGCCCAGGGCTGGTCCACCCACAAGGCGGTCGCGCCCTTCAGGCGTTCAACGAGTTCGCGAAGGGCGTCGAGACTTTCCGGTGCAAAAGCGCGCTGCGAAAGGCGCTCCCAGCACGTCTCGACGCTCACTTCGAAGGGGCCTCCGGCTTCAGGTTCCGCGGCTTCACCGCCGACCGCCGCGTAGCCCTTCTTCTTCTTGGATGCGATCAGCTTCTCGGCGGCGCGGAGCGCCTCGTCGTGGGAGCTAAACTCCTTCGTCTTGCTTTGGCCAGCGGTGCCGATTTTGCCGTAGCGAACGGTGTGGCTCGTGCCGTCGACCTCAATTTCCCAGAACTTGCTGGACTTCTGGTCGCTGTACTCCAGGTGCGCCTTCATTTTTCGTCTCCTTCGCTTTCTCTCCAAGAGCCGTGCCAGCACTCGCGCGGCTATTTCCGGCGCCTACCGCCGGACGTTGCGCGTGCCTTGCTCGATCGCGCAACTCTTGCGTGAGCGCATTGGGCAACGTGGGACAATCGACGTACGGCGTTCATTCAGCCGAACGGTCGCGCCCGCCATCACTCGGCGGCAGCGTCTTTGGCGCCGCCCCCTTCCGAGCCGTCCGAATCGACGAAGAAGGACTCGAGCGAGCGGGTGTGCGGGGTGACGGCGAGCAGCGTTCCACCCGCACCGTGAATGGCGTCGACCGCACCCTTCACCGCCTCCGAGGGAAGCTCCAAGGTCCACTGGGCGCCGCGGGGTGCGAGCGCGCCGAGCCCGCGCAGCGCGTCGAGCGCGTCGGCTGCGCCCTCGAAGCGCACGTCGACGCCGCCATCGCTTCGCAGGAGCGATTCGACGCTTCCTTCCGCTTCCACCTTGCCGTGGCGCAGGATAACGACGCGGTCGCAGAGCATCTCCACGTCGCTCAGGATGTGGCTCGTGAAGATGAGCGTTTTGCCGCGCTCCTTCTGCTGCAGCAGCACGTCCCGCACTTCCTTGCGACCGATCGGGTCGAGGCCGCTCATGGGCTCGTCCAAAATGAGCAGCTCCGGATCGTGCAGGAGCGCCTGGGCGAGGCCCACGCGCTGCATCATGCCCTTGCTGAACCGTCCGATCGGACGGTCGCGTGCGTGCCCAAGGCCAACCGTTTCGATCATCGCATCAATGCGCGTTCGCCGCTCCTCGCGCTTCATGCCGAGGAGCCGCCCGCAGAGGTCAAGGAACTCCGCCGGCCGCAGGTATTGATAGACGTAGGGATTTTCCGGCATGTAGCCGACGCGCAGCATCGAAGCGCGGTTCGAGGGCGGCAGACCGAAGATCTTCAGCGTGCCCTCCGTCGGAAAGGTGAGGCGCAGGAGCGTCTTGAGCGTCGTCGTCTTTCCAGCGCCGTTCGGCCCGAGGAGGCCAAAGATCTCGCCGCGGCGCACCTCGAAGTCGATGCCGCGCACGGCCTCGACTTTCTTGCGCCAAAAACCGACGCGAAAGGTTTTTCGAAAGCCGCGAACGCTGACGACGGCTTCGCTCACCGACCCAGCTCCCGAACGACCGACGGAGGACACGCTGCAGCGCACATGCGGCGCCGATTAGAGCACATCTTTGTCGCCCGTACGACTCTCTCGTCCGACTCAACGAGCGCGCAACAGCCATGGCCCTTCAAGCGTCTCGCAGGCGTCTACGATGGGCGGCTGCAGCGTGGGCGTGCGGGCGCTGCGCTTTCTCTCACTCCGGTTCGCTCCACCGAGGGCGTGCGAGTAGCGTCCCCGCATGAGCGCTGAAACCGCCAACGCCCCGCCCCTTGGAGCGGCCGTCGCCGTGCTTTGGCTCGTGCTGGCCGTCGCCATGCTCCTGCACTTCAACTACGACGTGAGTGGCATTCGCTTTGGCATTCCGCTGGCCGATCCGGAAGCCACCGGAATCGTGCCCTGGTCGAACGTCGTCATTAAGACGATCTTCTACGTGGTGCCCCTGCTCCTCTGCGCTGCGGCCCTCGGTCCCACGGGCCGCGCGTTCCGCAACGTCAACTTCGGCCTGACGATTCCCTACGCACTGGCTCACGTGAGTCATTTGATCACGACGGCGACCCGTATCAAAAATCGTTTGGACATCGCGCAGGTCGTGCTCCTTTCGGCCGTACTGCTCATTAGTGCGCAGCTGATTCGCCTTTCCTGGCGCTGGCGGAAGGAAGCGTGATGCGAGCGGTGGCGTTCGGGCTTTGTCTCTTCGCCCTGGCGTGCGGGGACGAGGGCCGCGCCGCAACGGACGCTGCCTTGCGCGACGCTACCGAGGCTGGTCGTGACGCAGCGCCCCTCGATGCATCGCCGGACCTACCTTTCTCCGACGACGCGGCGACGGATTCGCCCACGGACGCTGCACCGGATCTGAGCGATACGGCTCCCGTCGATGGCGGCGCTCCCGACGCCCCCGCGTCCACCGCGGTCCGGCTCTTTGAGAGCTTCCGCGAAATCTCGGAGGGGCAGTGCCTCTGCAACTTCAACTCGCAGGGCTACGAGAGCGTCGAAAACTGCGGCACTGTGGGCGCGTTTTCGCTCGAACTTCTTCCCTGCTTCGAACGCGTCGTCGAGGAAGCGGACGCCGACGCGGCTTTCGAGTGTTTTTCCGACGCACAGAACGCCGCAGGGGATTGCCTAAAGAGCGCCAGCTGCGAGCTTTCCGAGGCGCGAGCGGCCTGCGTGGAGCGCTTTCGAACGGCGATTCGTCGATGCGGATCGTCGCCGACGATCGAAGAGCGCCTCGCCGCCCTGCGCTCCGACCTGGCCACTTGCGCGACCGGCACGGACGACGCGTGCCCGGCCGGCCCCGACAGCAGCGACGTGGGCATCGCCGTCTTCGAGGGAAGTACAATCGGTGCAGCGGACAGCCGTTCGGGTGGATGCCTCGGCAGTACACCGGACCGCAGCCATCGATGGGTCGCGCCAACGACCGGGCGGTATGCCGTCGATACGGCGGGCTCGGACTTCGATACTCAGCTCGCCGTATACGAGAATTGCGCGAGCGACGAAGTCCTCGCCTGCAACGACGACGGCTTGAGCGGCACCGTCTTTTCGCGCGCCGAGATCGAGGTCCGCGGAGGCGAGGCCGTTGTCTTCGTCGTCGGCGGCTTCTTCAACGCCGTGGGCCGCTACCGAATCAACGTCCGCGAGCTCTGAAGGCTCCGGCAGCGGATACTTGCGCACGGCTGAGGTTCGCTACTCGTCGGTGGTGAGAAAGACCTCATGAATCACGAGCTCGTTTGAACCGGCGAACATTTCCTTCGGCGGCCGATTGCGGTGCGCTTCGGCGAAGGACGGGCTCTTGGTCCACGCAATGAAGTCTTCCAGCGTCGCCCACCAGGTCTTGATCTCGTAGTAGCCGTGCTTTTCCGGGTCCGGCTCCACCGTGCCTGCCTTGTGGTTGATCGACACGTTTTGCGGTCGGTGAACCTCGTTGCGAATGAACCCCGGCGATTGGTCGACGAGGTGCACGCGCTTACTGAAACGATCTTCGAACTTCTCTTCCCATCCGGAAGCGACGGGAATGCGGTTGGTGACAACGATCATGGGCGCAGCCTCGGGCCACTGGCTCGGAAAATCAACTCGCCGCTTTCAGGGCCTCTTTGGTGGTGGCGATGAGTCGCTCTCGAACGCTCTCGTTCATGGTCGCGTAGAGCGGGAGGGCGACGGCGCGCCCAAGAAGTTCCGTGCAGTTTGGCAGTTCGGCGTCGCCCACCGTTCCGATGGCGCCCAGGTGGTAGCTCAGGCGGCCCACCTGAATAGACGCTTTTGCCATCGCATCGACGAACGCCGCGCGGTCTACGCCGTCTGGAAGGCGCGCGCCGAGGGTCTGGTAGTTCGGCAGCGCGCCTTCGGGCGCACGTTGAAATTGCATCTGAGGGAGAGCGGCCTGGATGTGCTTCGCAAGGGCCCGCCGCCGGGCAAGCAGCCCCGGCAGCTTTTCGAGCTGAATGCAGCCGATCGCGCCGGCGATGTCGCTCATGCGGTGGTTGAGCCCCGCTTCGACAAACTCGCCGGGTGACGCTTGGCCGTGGTTGCGCAGCACCGTGATCCGCCTGGCGAGTGCATCGTCGTCCGTCAGCACGGCGCCGCCCTCGCCCGTCGTTACGACCTTGCGCGGGTGAAAGCTGAAGCAGCTGACGGCGCCCGCGCTTCCGCAGGGTCGGCCGTCCGGAAAGCGGCTGCCAATGGCGCAGGCAGCGTCTTCGACGATGGGAATGTCACCAAGCACGTCAGCGATCGCGCCTATGCGCGCCGGGTTGCCAAACTGATCGATGACGATGGCAGCCTTTGTGCGTTCGGTACGCGCCGCCTCGTAGGACGCCGGAGCGCTGTTCCATTCGTCCGGATCGATATCGACGAGCACCACCTTCGCTCCAAGCTTGTGTGCTGCGTGCGCCGGACTCGGCCAGCTCATCGCTGGTACGATCACTTCGTCGCCGGGTCCGACCTCCAGCGCCTCCAGAGCCAGCGACAGTGCGGCGGTGCCGCTCGACACGGCAAAGGCGTGTTTGCGCTTTGCAAGACGGCGAAGTCCCGCTTCGAAGGCGCGCACCTGCGAACCCATCACCAGCATGCCGCTGTTCAACACCCGAGCCACAGCGTCCGCTTCCTCCTGGCCCACGTCAGGTTTGGCGAGGGGTATCGCGTTCATAGGCGGCAACGCATCGATCCCCCGTGGCACTCGGGGCAGTCCTCGACGAGCACGCAGCCTTCGCCGTTCGGACAGACCCTGGACTCCGGACACGTGCCAAATGCGCTTCCAGGGTTCAAGCCTTCCGCAGGCCCGTCCGCTTCGTCACCCGAGTGCATTTCCGCTTCAGCGTTGGTCGTGTGTGGGCTGCAGGCCGAGGCAACGAGTGTCAGGATAAAGATGCTGAGAGTCTTCATGAAAGCGGACGCAGCATGCACTCCGCGTGGACCGCGGCGCAACTTTGGTCCGGCGACGGTGCGGGGATGAGCGCCTGCACCCCGCGTTCGTCAGCGGGGTTGAGAAACGCCAGCAGGTTCGCGGCCTTCGCATGCCGCGATGTGCGTTGGATGCACCGCAGTTTCACCCGGGCGGTTTGTCGTTCGCGACATGCCCAACTGAGGTGATGCCGATCGCTGCGCGCACGCGCGCCATCGTCTTTTGGGCGACGGCGCGCGCCTTGGCTTCGCCGGCCTCGAGGATCGCATCGAGCCCCGCTTCGTCGGCGCGCAGCGCCTCGTAGCGTTCGCGCATGGGCGCAAGCTCGGCGTCGAGGGTTTCGAAGAAGTCCTGCTTGGCGTGGCCCCAGCCGTAGCCGCCGCCGGCGAGCTTCTCCTTCATCGCAGCGGCCGCGGCTTCATCAACCTGCTTGCAGAGCTGCCAGACGGTGCTGCCCTCGGCATCCTTCGGCTCTTCCAGGCTCTCGCTGGCGGTCTTGATGCCCATGATGACTTTGCGCAGCTTCTTTGGCGGCGCGAAGAGGGGAATCGAGTTGCCGCGGCTCTTGCTCATCTTCTCGCCGTCCGTGCCCGGCACGAGCAGCGCGCTGCCAATGCGCGCTTCGGGGACGACGAACACCTCGCCATAGAGGTGGTTCACGCGCTGCGCGACGTCGCGGCAGAGTTCGAGGTGCTGCTTCTGGTCTTTGCCGACGGGCACGACGTGCGCGTCGTAGAGGAGAATGTCCGCCGCCATGAGCACGGGGTAGTTGAAGACGCCCGCGTTCGGCGCGTCGCCCTTGGCGAGCGCGTCCTTGTACGAATGGCCCCGTTCGAGCTGGCCGGTGGCCAAAAAGCAGCTGAGCACCCAGGCGAGCTCGAACACTTCGCCGATGCGCGACTGGCGGTAGATGAGCGCCCGCTCGGGATCAAGGCCGGCGGCGAGCCAGGTCGCCGCCACGTCGTAGACGCTCTGCCGAAGCGCATCGGGCTCACGGACCGTGGTCAGCGCGTGGTAGTCGGCGATGAAGTAGTACTGACCTTCTTCGGCGGCGGCGATGGCCGGCCGAATCGCGCCGAGGTAGTTGCCGAGATGGGGCGTTTGGGTGGGCTTGATGCCCGTGAGGGACGTACGCACGTCCGCATGGCTATCGGAACGCCCGCGCCTTCGCAACGTTCGTCTGGCGCCGTTCAGCGAGACGGGGCGAAATCGCTCGGCGTGCGCGCGTGCGGGTGCTAGGCCGTCGCCATGAGCGACACGCGTCCCTTTCGCATTCTCGGCATTCAGCAGGTGGCCCTCGGCGCCCTCGACAAGGGCCCCCTTCGGCACCTCTGGGTGGACCTGCTCGGCGCCGAGCCGGCGGGCGACTTTCGCTCCGAAAAGGAGAACGTCGACGAGGACATCGTCACGCTGGGCCGCGGCCTCGGCCACGTGGAGGTCGACCTGATGACGCCCATCGATCCCGAAGGCCGCCCGCGCGTGCACACGCCGGCGCTCAATCACCTCGGCCTGTGGGTCGACGACATTCAAGCCGCCGTGCGCTGGCTTGAGGAGCAGGGCCTTCGCTTTACGCCGGGCGGCATTCGAAAAGGGGCCGCAGGCCACGACGTGTGCTTTGTGCATCCCAAGGGCAACGACGCCTTTCCGCTCAGCGGCGAAGGCGTGCTCATCGAGCTGGTGCAGGCGCCGCCGACGGTGATCGACGCGTACGACGCGGCATCGCACTGATCGGGGCGTGTTCGCGCAGTTCGCTACCTTCCATCGGCGCGCAGCGTTTCCTGCAGCGCGCTTCTGGCTGCGATCGCAGCGACGCCGGGCGCCGTGCTTTCGCTCCGTGTTCGCTCCGCCTACACTCGGCGCGTGGAGAGCGCCGCCCGCGAGCCCATAGGGTTCATACGATCGTTCATCGCATCGATCGGTGCAGCGATCGTGTACGCGCTTATCTACCTCTTTGGCCGTAGGGTGCGCGAAGAAGACGTGCCCTGGCTCGTCGGTCCGTACGGCGGCGATTATATCGGCGACAGGCCCTACGAAGAGTGCGCGCGCCGCGAAGGGCTCGCCGTGGAGCGGCGCGCCACGTCGGGCGGTCTCTTGCCGGACATGGGCGAGCTTCGCAGCGACGTCTTCGACGTCGAGCAGGCCCATCCGGAGATTCGGCGCTTCTACGAGAAGACCGCCGAGTACCGGATGGACGTTTGGGCGAAGAGCTACTTCCCTGCGAATATCGCCCTTTGGCTGCTCGTGACGACCATCAGCCGCAAGGTGAACCAGCTGAACTTTCCCCTGGATGTCCTCGATACGTCGCGCGGCATGGACAGCGAAATCGTGCTGCTCAAGGAAGCGTCGGGCCGCGTGAAGTACGCCGGCTGGTACCGGCGCCTCATGGAAAGCCGGCGCGTGATCTACACCGGCTTCTACATGACGCAGGTCGTGCCTCACACGGGGCGCCCGTGCGTGAAGGTGGTCTTTCCCATGCCCCACGGAAACGCCACCGTGATCTTGGAGCCGCGCGCGACGGAGAGCGGCGACTTCGAAATGGACTCGGCGGGCAAGGCCTTCGGCGACGCTGGCTTTTACCGTCTCCATCGAACGGCCGACGGCCGCCTTCGCGTGTGGCGCATTCGCTCGCTGAAGGAACGCTTTCGCGTCTTTGTCGACGAGCAGGGCGTGCTTCGCTGCGATCACTTCGTGCGCTTCTTGGGCTTTCCCGTTCTGAAGCTGCACTACCGGATCGAACGCGTCTGAGCGTTCCAGATGCGTCGTGCGGCGGCTGTTCCGTAGCTCGAGCGTTGCCGTCCCGCTCGGCTTCTTCTGTGGCGGCGATGCGCCGCCCGGCACGGTGGCCTTCGCGTTGGCCCTCCTCGCGTTGGCCGAGCGTAGTTGCGCTTTGATTTGATCCATACGAGCGTACGCCCATGCAAACGCGATTGCTTTTTGCGCTACCTGCGCTCCTGGCTGGCTGCGGCGGCTCGTCGACGCCCGTGGCCGTCGCCGAACCGACGACCGTCGCGGCGAACCTGCGCGGCTCGGCGACCACGGCGCAGGCCGCGGGAACGCAGGCGCTCTTTACGATTTCGGTTCGGCTCGATCGCTGGGAAGAAATCTTGCGGCAGAGCCCGATCGACGTTCCGCCGGAGTCGCAAGGCTACTCGCTGCTCAACGAAGCGCTGGCCGAAGCGACCCGCGAAACGCGCAACGGCCCGGCGCCTACCATTGAATCGCTTACGGCGCTCGATATGGCGCGGCCCGTCTTCGTGCGTTTTGCCGAAGTGAACGACAGCCTCACGGATGCGCTGGCGCTGCTGCGTGGCGAAGGCCAGCTTCAGGTGCGCCACGTGATCGCCTTGCCCGCGGCGGACATGGAGTTGCTCGCGGAGCAAGTGCGGCCTTTCTTTAGCGGCTGCACCGCAACGAACGAGCGCGCCTTCTACTGCATGCAGGACGCGTCGGTAGATCTTGTGCCGCGCGGCGGTTGGCTCTTTGCGATCATTCGCCACGACGAGAGCGGTTCGTACACGCCGGCTCCGAGCGATCTGGGTCTGCTCTCCGAAGACGTTTCGGCGCTCACGCAGTGGGCTCTCGTCGTTGAAGGCGCCGCCGGCGCGATTGTACGTCCGAGACCAATTCGCGGCCTCGGTGTGCAGTGGGGAGCGTGGAGCGCGCTCCATGCACTGGAAAACGCCGACCCCTCGGCCGCCGAGTCCATGCGCATGGTGGCCATGGGCGAGCTCGTTGGCGCGTACCTTCGGTCGAGCCCCTACACGCGGGAGATCGATCGCTTTGCGCTGCGCCTGGAGGGTGAGCGCAGCCTCGCCGCCGTGGGCGATCTTTCCGAACGGGGCCGACAGCTTTGGCAGGGCGCCTCGACGGTGTCGGCACCTTCCGGATCGAGCAATCCCTCGCTGGGCGGCGGCGTTCGCACCTCCGTCGACTTGGAGGCGCTGATTCGCCGCGTCGGCATGCCCTTCGGCTTCAACGACTTCGACCCGCCCAGCAACGCCATGCACGCCTTTCAGGAATGCGGGGCGGCGTGCGTTGGCAACGCCGTATTTGCTCTCCTCGGCATGTCTCATATGGCCCTTGAAGCGAGCGGCGGCACCGTACCTCCGGAGCTCCCGATTCAGTACGATCCTTCCTTGCCCGAAGGGCGCATCGACGTGACCGTGAGCTTCTTTTCGGAGATCTACCTTCGTTCGCAGATCAGTGCCGGGCGATGGATGGTGGGCGTTTCGAACGATGAAGGCACGGCGGACGCGGCCCTTGCATCCGTCGCGTCCGCGCCGGCGTCGACGCCCTCGCCCATGGGCGACGAAGCGTCGCTGGGCTGCCTGGAGCGGTTGGGCCGTACCGTGTCGATGGCGTTTCAGATGCAGGCCAACGCCGCCACCCCGCCCCCAATCGAGCAGTGGCGCGCGCAAGTGGACCCGGCCGCTGCATGCGCCACGGCCCCCGATCACGCGGCCGACCGGGATGCGTACCTCGCTGCCTTTGCCATGTTCTCCACGCTGGTGGCAACGCCCTAAGGCCTGCCGGAAAGGTTCTTGCAGAGGCTGGCTAAGGCGGTCCGATTTCTGTACGGAAGGGCCGAAACCACCGAAAAGGAACCATCTTGCCTGTTCGATCCGTGAACCGACCTTCTCATCGCTTGGCGCAGCTGTGCCAGCTCTTCGCGTCGGCCCTTGTGCTCTCGGCGGCCAGCGCGTCTGCGGACGCCGTGCTCGTTCTTCCGGCCTCGGGCGATGGGCCCGCCGAGGCACAGGCGGCGATCACCCGGGCCGTGGCGGACGCCGCCGCGTCCCTGGCCCACCAGGTGTCGACCGAACCGGCGGGCGACGCCATTCCTCAAACGGCGAACGAGCTTCGCGCCATCGGCGAGCTGCGAAGCGCCGAGTGGGTCGTCGTGCCCATCGTGCATGACTTCGGCGAGCAGTCGTATTGGACGACGCTGCGGGTGGGCTATGTGCCGGCGGCGCGCGTCGAGGAGCTCGATGCGGAAGTGTGGCGGGCGGCCGAAGGTCCGCGCCTCACGGCCCTCTTGCGCGCGATGCTCCGGCCCGAGGGGCTGTCCGAAGACGGCTTTCAGCTTGCGGGCGAAGACACGGAAGGACGCCGGCTCGAAGCGGACGCCGCGCGCATCGCCGAAGAAGAAGCGCGACGCGCCGCCGAAGAAGCGGCCGCCGAACGGCGTCGCCAGGAAGCGGAAGCCGAAGAGGCGCGTCGCCGCGCCGAAGAGGAAGCGGAAGCCGCGCGCTTGGCCGCCGAAGAGGAGCGACGTCGTGCGGAAGAAGCCGCGGCGCGCGCCTACGAAGAGCGGGACCGCTACGGCGTCGCCGACGGTTTGATGATGGTGCAGGTCGGCGGCGGCTTTCGCTCGCTCGTATCGACGGGCGACCAGCGCAGCCAAGGCGGCACGCTTGGCACCGTCGAGCTGACCTTCGGGCGCGGCTTCAGCGGCCTGCCCGGTCTTGAGCTTCGCGGCGGTATCGATGTGATCTATGGCGCCGCCAGCGCCTTCACCCTTCGAATCGGCGCGGCGTACTTGGTGTCGCCGTTCCGCTTTCCGCTGCACTTCGGCGCCGAAGTTCAAGGCGGGCTCTTTGCGTCACTGAGCGGCGATCGCGGCGCCGGCGCGTTGATCGGCGCCAGCGCGCTCGTGGCCTACAACCCCGTCGGTCGCCTTTACCTGGAGCTCAGC
>JBCCRV010000110.1:0-14178 GCA_039201085.1 Myxococcota bacterium
ACCGAAGCGTGTCGCCCAAGGGTCCGGCCGACGCCGCGCGCAAATCCCGCGCCGCGCGCGAAGTGCGGCAGTCCGACCGGCTGATTCAAGAAGCCTGGATTGACCACGACGAGGAACGTCGAGGCGGGCCCGCGGTGCACGTGATGTACCGCGATCGATACGAGACGCACTTGGCAGATTCGCTCGGCATTCTCGCGGGCGACCTGGCGTCTGCGTACGCCCTCGAGCTCCTTTGCCGTTCGCCCTTTGCAGCGAGCGACTTGCCCAAGGGCCTGGCGATCTTTCTTCGAATTCAGAAAGAGGTGTTCTTCGGCCAGCACCTCGACATCACGATGAACGCCAACGTAACGCGCATGCACGACCTAAAGACCACGTCCTACACGGTGCGCGGGCCGCTGCTCCTCGGCGCCTCCTTGGGCGGGGCAAGCATCGAGCAATCGGAAGCCCTTTCGGCGTACGCCGGGCCGCTCGGCGAAGCCTTTCAGCTCGCGGACGATCTTCTCGGCACCTTTGGTGACTTCGCCACCACCGGCAAACCGGGCAACGACCTGCGAAACCGCAAGCGCAATAGCCTCGTGAGCGCCGCCGAAGAGCGCCTCGCGCCGGGCGAGCGCGCGCCCCTCGATCGCGTGATGGGGGGCGAAGGGAGCGAGGCGGACGTGACCGCAGCCACGGAGCTGCTTGTGTCGAGCGGTGCCAAGGCCGCCGTTCAAGCGAAGCTCGAGTCGCAGCTCGCCGCGGCCAAGACGACGCTCGACGGCGCACCGATCAGCGACGAGGGGCGCTCGCTGCTCTTCGGACTGGCCGATCGACTCGCCCTTCGCAGCATCTAAACGCCGGGGCATCGATGGATACGGCACGGGGACGCGGCGCGGGCAAGATCATTCTCTTCGGCGAACACGCCGTCGTGCATGGCACACCCGCGCTGGCCGCGGCGCTCGGTCTTGGCGTGTCGGCCGAAGCAAACGCCGCGGACACCTCGCGTATCAGTATTGAACCATGGTCCTTGGACCTGAGCCCCGATGACGATCATGCGATCGCGCGCGCCTTCGCGGCACTGCTCGCCACCTACGAATCGGCGCAGCCGGTTCACGTTCATTTGAAGGTCGACCTTCCGGGCGGCGCCGGCTTGGGCTGCTCCGCCGCCATGGGCGTGGCGACCTGCGAGGCGCTCGATGCAGTCTACCAGGTCGAGCGAAGCCGCCTCGAACGCGGCGCCCACACGCTCGTTTGGGAGCACGTCTTTCACGGCAATCCCTCGGGCGTCGACAACGCCGTGTCGGCCGCCGGCGGCGTGGTGCTCTTTCGTCGAGGCCAGACTCCCGAGCCCGTGGTGCCGCGCCATGCGCTCCCCTTGGTGATCGCCCACTCGGGCGAGAGCTCGAGCACGAAGGAAATCGTGGCGATGGTGGGCCGCCAATACGAGCGCGAGCGAGAGCGCGTTCAGCAAGCCTTCGATGCGATCGAAAGTGTCGTGATGAACGGCAAGCTGGCTATCGAGCAGGGCGAACTAAAGTCAGTTGGTCAACTTATGACCATGAACCAGCTTCTTCTGAGCGGGCTGATGCTCTCGACGGAGCGCATTGAAACGCTGTGCCGAGCCGCCGAAGGCGCGGGCGCGCTGGGCGCAAAGCTCACGGGCGCCGGCGCCGGCGGCTGCATGATCGCACTCGCCGAAGACATCGAGCATGCGCGTGAAATCGAGAAAGCGATGGTCCCGCACGCATCCATGACCTTCGTCACCGCCGCTGGAATCAGCGGGCCAACCGAATCGTCCTAAACGCTTGCCACACCCGCTGACCGTTGAAGTGAGTTGAATGACTAATTCAGATCAAGCAGTATGCGCAAAGGCCAACGCCAACATCGCCCTTGCGAAGTATTGGGGAAAGAGCGACCTCGAATACAACCTCCCGGCGGTGCCGAGCCTGTCGCTTACGCTCAAAGGGCTAACGACGGAAACCTGGGTCGAAGCCGACGCAGCCCTCAGTACCGACGAAGTCTGGCTCGACGGCCGGCGCGCTTCGGAAAAGGAATCGGCCCGCGTGGTGGCGTGCCTCGATCGGCTGCGCCAGGCGGCGAAGGACCCAGCCTTTCTTCGCGTCGCCAGCAAGAACCGTTTCCCCACCGCCGCGGGCCTCGCTTCGAGCGCCAGCGGCTTCGCCGCGCTGGTGAGCGCCGCTGCGCCGGCCCTCGGACTGAACGCAAGCGTTGCCCGCCTAAGCGCCTACGCCCGCTGGGCCAGCGCGTCGGCGGCCCGAAGCCTGTTTGGAGGCTTTGCGGAGCTTCCCGCGGGCAAGCCCGGGAAGCGATGGTTGGCCGCCAAGCCGGTGGCGCCCATCGACCACTGGAACGTTCGCATCGTCGTCGCGCTGACGGCGAAGGGCCCAAAGAAGGTGGGCTCGACGGAGGGCATGGAGCGCTCACGAAATACCTCGCCGATCTATGAATCCTGGGTTGGGAGCGCGCCGGCGCTCACGCGGAAGCTCAAGCGCGCCGTGCTCAAGAAAGACCTGCACGGCGTCGGCGCGGCCATGGAGCAATCGACGATGGCCTTTCACGGGTGCGCGATGAGCAGCGATCCGGCCATTCTTTATTGGCAGCCGGGCACGATGTCGGCGCTTCATACCCTTCATCGGCTGCGGGAGCGCGGCGTCGCCGTCTACGGCACGATGGACGCGGGGCCGCACGTAAAGGCGCTTTGCGAAGCGAAAGATGTATCGAAGGTGAATCGTGCTCTCCGTGATACGGAAGGCGTTCTCGAAACCAAGACCCTCGCCCCCGGCGCCGGCGCGCAGGTTTCCTTCAAGCGCTCGATTCCAAAGGCGATGTTCACCCCATGAGCGTCGTGGGCAAGGGCGGCGCAAGCGCGCCGGGCAAGATGCTGATCGCCGGTGAGTATGTGGTGCTGACCGGCTCGCCAGCGCTCGTGGCGGCGGTGCAGACGCGCGCCACCGCGCATTGGACGGCGCACCCCGGTGAACACACCGCCCGGCCCCTCAGCGACCCCGCTCCCCGCTTTCCCGAAGCGGCGGCTTCCCGCGAAGAAGCGGAGAAAACGTGCGGCGCCGTCGCGGGCGAGCTGGCGATCGACGTGAGTGCCTTGCGCGGTAAGGACGTAAAGCTGGGCCTCGGTTCGTCCGCCGCCGCCGCCGCCGCCGCCGCCGCCGCCGTGTTTACGGCCCACGGTGAGGACCTGAACGACGAAGCCGTTCGCCGCGCAATCCTGACGTGTGCGCTCGCGGGCCACGAGACCGTCGCGCCGCGCGGCAGCGGCGTCGATGTCGCTGCTTCCGTGATGGGGGGCTTTTTGTGCTACGTGCGAGAGCCGCTGCATGTCGAAGCGGTCGACTGGCCGGCAGACCTTGGCTGCCGCATCGTCTGGACCGGCAAGGAAGCGAGCACCCGCGCACTCCTTCAGCAGCTCGCCGAGTTTCGCGAACGCGCACCCGCAGACCACGACGAAGCCCTCGAGGCGCTGCGCACGGCCATGGCCGCCCTTGTGCAAGCCTTTGGAGAAGCGTCCGTGGTTCCCGCGGCGAGAGAGGCCCACCGTGCCCTCCATCACCTCGCCCGCAAGAGCGGCGCGCCCATCGTTGAAGAAACGCTCACGGCGATCGCGGAACTCGCCGAATCGCACGGCGGCGCCGCGAAGGGCAGCGGCGCCGGCGGCGGCGACGTGGCCCTGGCGTTCTTCGAGGATTCGGCGGAAGCCTTCGACGCCGCGATCGAAGCCTCGCCTTATACGCTTCTGGACGTGCCCCTCGGCGGTCCGGGCGTGCGGAGCCTGCCGTCGTGATTCAGCCCAACGCTACGCTTCGGATCGTGCAGTGGCGCGAACTCGACCATCCAGCGCAGGCGATGGGCATTTCGGAAGGCGAGCTTGCCACGATGGTTCCATCTCCAAAGGCGGACTGGGTGCCGATTACGGACGGCGATTTGATCGCCCAACATGTCGCATCGCTAAGCGCCGACTAGGGCGTGTGCTACAGCTGGGCGACTTCTTCGTCCGCGTCCTCTTCGCCGTCGGTTGGCGCGCCTTGGCTCTCCGCTTCTTCGAAGGCTTCGCGAAGCTCTTCGGGCAGTTCGAGCAGGCGCGGGTCGCCGCTGGCGACTTCTTCTTCCGTCATGACGTAGCCGCCGATCACCTTCTTCCAGCGCTGGCGGAGCGTGGTCTCGGCGACGATCATGTTTCGCTGGTCGTACCAGCGAATCATCACGAGGGAGATGGCGTTCTCACGGCCTTCGCCGACTTCGACGTGCACGATCTCCGTGTCGGCGATTTGAAAGTCTTCGTGCCACTGAAGGCGCGACGCGCGAAAGCGGGCGCGAAAGGCGGGCGCCACGCGCTGCACGGCGAGGTCGACGCGGTTCCAGCGCATCTCGTCGTTGATGCCGACGACGGCATCCCGGAGTTTCTGCTCCGTGCTCACGCCCGTGAACATGCACGCGGGCAGGGAGAGCGCCGCGAGGGCAAGGCAGACGAGCGAGCGAGGCGAGACCATGGCCGACGGTAGGGCCCCACGGCGAACATCGGCAACTTTCTGACGGCGCATGAAAGTGTATACGGAGTGACAACTTATCGAGCAAACACCTCATCAAAAGTGCAAGTATTTCAAATACTTAACACACACGCCGTATACTCATTGTATACGATAAGTGGATTTCGCGAGTGGCGCCGGCGCGCACATCGCCATACTTTCTTTTCATGGCGAAGGGGGAAAAGGAGGTCTTCGAGTTTCTCGACTACCGCGCTTACCTTCGCGCCTACTACGAGCACAAGAAGGCCAAGGGGCCCTTCTCGTACCGTGCCTTCTCGCGCCGTGCGGGCCTCAAGTCGCCCAACTACCTGAAGCTCGTCATCGACGGCGAACGAAACCTGACGCCCGCCATGGCCAAGCGCTTTGCAAGCGCCTGCGGCCTGCGCGGCGCCGGCGCGCGCTTCTTTGAGGACCTCGTCGCCTTCAACCAAGCCAAGGGCTCGACGGACCGCGCCGCTCGCTACCGAACGCTTTCCGGCCACGCAAGCTTTCGCAAAGCCCAGCCCCTCGACCTGGCCCACGCCGACTACCACAGCGAGTGGTTCATTCCCGCCGTGCGCGAGCTCGCCCACCGAAGCGACTTCGTCACGGACCCGGCGTGGATCGCGAAGCAGCTCGTGCCCGCCATCACCAAGGCCGAGGCGGCCACGGCGCTGCGCGTGCTCCGCCGCCTCGACATGCTTCTTGAAGAGACCCCAGGCGGCCTCGGTCCGGCGTCGCCCAAGGACGCCATCGTATCGACGGGCGTGCAGACGAAGTGGGTGCACATCGGCACCTACCACCGCACGATGATGACGCGCGCTGCCGAGGCCATCGACACGATCCCAGCGGCCCAGCGCGACATCTCGTCGCTGACCCTTTGCGTCGACGACGGCGCCCTTGAAGCGATCAAGGAGGAGCTTCACCAGCTTCAGCGGACGCTCCTTGCCTTGGCCGACGATGCGAAGGACCCCTCCCAGGTCATTCAAATCGGCTTTCAGCTCTTTCCCCTTTCGAACCCTAAAGCCGGCGGAGAAACGCCATGAAGCGCTTATTTCTTACCTTGCTTGGCGCCCACCTTGTTGCCTGCGCCGGAACGCAAACGGGCAACCCGCCGCTCCGGCCAATCCTCGACGACGACCTCATCATCGTTGAAGAAACGGCCGAAGGATTAACGATCACCGGTGAGCCGGGTGCGGTCTTTCCCGGCGGCATTCTGATTCAATCCACGAACCTCGTGGACGGCGTACCGGACGCACAGCCGGTCCTTGGAAACGGTGCCTTCGAGCTTCGCGTTCCCTTCGGCACGTACCGGCTTCAGGCCCTGAACGGCCGGCTTCGCTCGAGCATCCTCGACGCGAGCGTCGGTGCGGGCATTCAGAGTGACCAGGGCGTATGCCGTCCCCGCACGCGCACCAACTTCGTGCGCATCGAAGGCGCACGGGACGAGGTGTCCGAGGTCACCGTGGAGGTGTTCGGCGCCTGCGACGCCCTGCCGACCCTCGAGTTTCTCCGCGGCGATCAAGGCCTGAGCGCTAGCGGCATGGCCTTCGACGGCGGCGTGCGATTCACCCTCAGTTTCGACGGCCGCGCTGGCGAAGTCGAAGACACGGCCGTGGTGCGCGCCTCCGGCGACCCGCTCTTCATCACCGTCGTCGCCGAATCCTGCGGCGAGGACTGCGCCCCCTAGGGGCCTTCGAACCACCCCCGACTCCGGCGCGACGGCGTCCCTTAACTTAGAACCCACTCACCCGAGAAAACCCATGCGAAACACGATCTTACTTCTTCCCCTTCTTCTCGCCTGTGCGTCCGACGGCTTCGGCAAAGCCGACGCCCGCGCCCTCCAGGCCAGCGAACCCGACCGCGATTTTTGCGCCGAGTTTGCCTGGTACGGCGACGGCGAATGCGACGACTTCTGCCTTTCCGAAGACGTCGACTGCGGCGACGCACCGGACTGCCGACCGACGGGCTGCAGCGGCCAGATCTGCGCCGACGGCGACCTCGCCTCCACCTGCGAGTTCCTGCCCGAGTACGCCTGCTACCAAGACCTCGGCATTTGCGAACGCCAGGACGACGGCGCCTGCGGCTGGACCGAAACGCCGGAGCTGAGCGAATGCTTGAACGACCCCGTGCCCAAGCCCGAGCCCGGCGAATGCCGCCGTACGGGCTGCAGCGGTGAACTCTGCGCCGGCGAAGACCTGGCCTCTGCCTGCATCGCCTTGCCCGAGTTCGCTTGCTACGGCGACTTCGGTGTGTGCGAACGCCAGGACGATGGCGCCTGCGGCTGGACCGATTCGGTCGAGCTCAGCGAGTGCTTGAGCGACCCGGAGCCCGAGCCCGAACCGGGCGAGTGCTTCCCGACGGGCTGCAGCGGACAGCTCTGCGCCGACGAGTCGATCGCCACCACCTGCGAGTTCCTTCCCGAGTACGCCTGCTACCAAGAGCTTGGCATCTGCGAGCGCCAGGACGATGGCGCCTGCGGCTGGACCGATTCGGTCGAGCTCAGCGCCTGCCTCGAAGAGCCCGAGCCCGAGCCCGAACCCGAGCCCGAACCCGGCGAGTGCCGCGCCACGGGCTGCAGCGCGCACCTCTGCGCCGACGAGGAGCTCGCCTCGACCTGCGAGTTCCTGCCCGAGTACGCCTGCTACCAGTCCGTTGGAACGTGCGAGCGCCAAGCGGACGGCGCCTGCGGCTGGACCTTCACCCCCGAACTCAGCGCCTGCCTCGAAGACGCAGGCTAGGGCCCGCGACCCAAGCCGCGGGCACAAGGAACCGGGATGCTCCTTGCATCCCGGTTCTTTTCGTTGGGGCGCCGGACCATGATCGAAGCCAACGCATCTTAACGGCTGAGACAAGGCCACATGCGTGGGCCACGCCCCATCGCACAAGCGCGACTTCACCCCAGGCTGAGGCGAATCACCTCACCCTCAAGTGGACGGCTTGAGCCCACGACCTAGAGTCTGAGGCGTGCGAACCGCGCTCCTACTCGCCTTTGCGACCGCCTGCTCCGCGGGCGAAGCCAGCGAACCGGCGCCGGCCCGCACCGTGGTGACGATCGAAAGCGCCCGAGGGCCGGCCGTCGATCGGCTGATCCTGCTCGGCGATGTGCATGGAAAAACGGAGGTTCGCGTGTTCGCGGACTTTCCCGAGCGTGTGCGCACGCTGCACGTCGCCGAAGGCGATGTGGTCCAGCAGGGCGACCCGATCGCCACCCTCGACGGCGCCGTGAGCGGTGCGGAGGTGGCCCAAGCGAGCGCCGCCGTCCGCGCCGCCGAAGCGCAGCGCAACCAAATCCAAGCGGACATCGCGCGCCTCAGGCCGCTTGTGCAAATGCGCGCCGCACCGCGCTCCCAGCTCGAACAGCTCGAAGCCAGCCTAGCCAGCGCCGAAGCCATGATCGCCCAGTCGGCTTCGGGCCGACGTTCGGCAAGCCTGCGCCGCGCCCGCACCGTCGTGCGCGCGCCGGTCGCGGGCACCGTGGCCATGCTTGCTGTCGACGAAGGCGACATGGCGGCGCCGCAGATGCCGCTCTGCTCCGTTGTCGACGCGTCCGAACTCGACATTGCCGTGCGCGTCGTCGAGCAGGACTTCGTGCGCCTGCGCGAAGGCATGGACGCCCAGGTCACGCCGCCGGCCTTGCCCGAAGCCGCGCGCCGCGGCGCCATCGTCGCCCTGAGCCCGGTCCTCGATCCGCTCAGTCGCACGGGCGAAGTCACCGTACGCGTCGACAACGCCGACGGACGCATTCGTCCCGGGATGGTCGCGGAGATCGCCATCGAGCTGCAGCGACGCGAAGACGTGCTGCTCATTCCCTCTCGAGCCGTGCTCATGACGACGCGAACGGACGAGGACCGCACCGCCGCCGTGTACGTCGTCGAGGACGGCACCGCTCGCCGCCGCGCGATCGTGCTTGGGCGACGCTATGCCGCCGAAGAAGACGGCGAGAGCCAACTGGAAGTGGTCGAAGGGCTGCGCGGCGGCGAAACGCTCGTCGTGATGGGGCAGCAGCTCCTGCGCGACGGCGCCGCCGTCGAGGCCCAGCCCGAAGGCCGCGTCGCACCGGAAGAGCTCGACGAAGCCCGGACCGAGGCGCAGGGCCTGCTGCGGGAAGGGCGCAGCCCGACGGAGGCGCGCCTTGCCGAGTCGCCGGCGAGCCCATGAGCGACGGGCGGAACGACGGCTTGGGCGACGCAAGCGCTGGGTCGTCTGAATCGACGGCGGCGCGTCGTTCGGACGAGCGGAGTTTGGGTGCGGAGGGGCAAGGGCAAGGAGGAGGCGAGAAGAGTCTGGGTGTGGGGGGGCACGGGCACGCGCAAGGGCAAGGAGGAGACGACGCTGCGGCCGACTCAAAAGGGGAAGCGAAACGCGGTGCTCTTTCGAGCTTTGCGATTCGCCGCGGCGTCACCACGGCGATGCTTGCCCTGGCACTCGCGGGCTTTGGCCTCTATTCGCTCCTCGGCTTGCCGCTGAACCGCCTGCCGGAAGTGGACCTGCCCGTGGTGGCGGTCGTCACGACCTACACGGGCGCATCACCCGTCGACATTGAAACGCTTGTCACCGAACCGATCGAACGGGCCGTCGCATCCGTGCAGGGACTCGAAAGCCTGGAGTCGAGCTCCCGTCAGGGCGCATCGATCGTGCTTGCCCAGTTCACCTGGGGCACGGATATGGATCAGGCGGAGATCGATGTGCGCAAGAACCTCGAGCTCTTCGCCGACGAGTTCCTCCCGGGCGACGCCACGCGGCCGCTGACCTTTGCCTTCGATCCGAGCCTGGCGCCCGTGGTGTTTCTTTCGATCGAAGGCCCGCTCGATGGCTACCAGCTGCGCGAGGTCGCGTCCGAAACGGTGCGCCCGCTCCTAAGCCGCCTTCCCGGCGTCGCCGCCGCCGAAGTGATGGGCGGCCTCGATCGGCAGATTCACGTCGAACTTCGCACCCGCCAGCTCCAGGCCCTGGGCATCGCGCCGGCGCAGGTCGTCGACGCCCTGCGCGCCGCCAACGTGGTCGTGCCAAGCGGCGCCGTCGACGACGGCACGCAGCGCATGAACCTTCAGCCCACGGGGCTCGTCGACGACCTCCGCGACCTTGAAACGGTGCCCATCGCCGTGCGCGGCTCGCGGCAGGTGCTCCTTCGCGACGTGGCCGACGTACGCGACGGCTTCGAAGAAGAAACACACGTCGTCACGGCGGACGGCTCCCGCGCCGTCATGCTGGCGATCCGCAAGCAGTCGGACGCCAACACGGTGCAGACGGCCCAGGCGATTCGCGAGGCGCTCCCCGCCATCGGCGAGCGCCTGCCCGAAGGCGTCAGCCTCACGCCCCTCTTCGACGAATCGCGCGCGATCCTGCGCTCGATTCAGAACCTTGGCCTAACGGCCCTTCAGGCCTTTGCGCTCACGGGCCTCGTCTTGCTGCTCTTTTTGGGCAACGTGCGCACCAGCGTCATCGCCGTCGTCGCCGTGCCCACGTCGATTCTCGTCGCCTTCGCCGTGATGGGCGCCATGGGCGTCACGCTGAACTTGATCAGCATGGCCGGACTGGCCCTCGCCATCGGGCTCATCGTCGACAACGGCATCGTCGTGCTCGAGGCGACCTACCAATACCGGGAAGCGGGCTACGGGCCCTTTGAATCGGCGCGTCGCGGCGCGTCGGAGATGAGCCTGCCGCTCTTCGCGTCGACGCTCACCACCGTCGTGGTCTTCCTGCCCATCCTTCTCGTCGAAGGCATCGCCGGCGAGCTTTTTCGCGATCTCGTGCTCACGATCACCGTCACGCTTCTTTGCTCGCTGCTGGTCGCGCTCACGCTTGTACCGCTCATGGCAAGCCGAGGGCGCGGAAAGCCAAAGGAGCTGCGCTTTCTTCGGCCCTTCTCCCGCGCCCTCGCCGGCCTCGGTCCGCGCTACGAGCGCGCCCTCGCCGCGTGCCTGCGCCATCGCAAACGTCTCTATGGCGCCGCCTTCGCCGCCTTCGCCGGAGCGATCGCCCTCGTGCCGCTCCTCGGCCAGGACTTTCTGCCGAAGTCCGACGTCAGCGAGATTCGCGTCGAAGTGAAAGCCGCGCCGGGCACGGCCGTCGACGAGATGCGCGCGCTCGTGAACGAAGTCGAAACGGTGGCCCGCGCCGGCGCGCCCGAAGCGCGCGTGATCACCGCCGACTACGGCGCTTCCGAAGGCTTCGCGGCGCTCTTCGGCGCCACCGCCAACGAAGGCACGATTCGCGTGAAGCTTCCGGCGCCGGCGGATCGCGCGCGCTCCCAGCAAGCGATCGAGTCGGACCTGGCCGAACGCTTTCGCCGCCTCCCCGGCATCGAAGCGCGTATTTCGTCGTTCAGCTTGGGCGGCGGCAGCGGCGATGTCTCCGTCAAACTCTTTGGCGACGACCTCGACATGCTTCGCGAAGAAGGCGAGCGCATGCGCGCCCTGCTGAGCGAAGTCGAAGGCGTGCGCGAAGCGCGCTTTTCCATGGTGCAGGGAAGCCCCGAACTGCAGCTCGACTATGACCGGCAGCGTATGCGCCTGCTCGGCATCGCGCCGGCGGAGGTCGCGAGCGCCACGGCCATCTTCTTTCAGGGTGAAACGGCGACGCTCTTTCGCGACGACGGCCGCGAGTACAGCGTGCGCGTGCGCGCGCCCCGCAGCGAACGCGCCAACCTCGATCGCCTTCGCTACCTGCCGATTCCCCTGCCCACGGCGGCTCCCGGGCAGCTTGCGAGCGCGCGCTTCGTGCCGCTTTCGGCCGTGGCCGAGGTGGAAGACCGGCTTGGCCCAACGGACATCGACCGCGAAAACCAGCGCCGCTTCGCCTCCGTCGATCTGACCGCCGAAGGGCGCGACCTTGGTGGACTGATCGCCCGCGTCGAGCGCGCCATCGCCCGCGCCAATCTCCCGGCGGCAATCTCACCGGTAATTGGCGGTACGGCCGAAGACCTGCGCGACGCCTTCTTCAAGCTCGCCCTCGCCCTCGCAACGGCGCTGGCGCTCGTCTACATGGTCATGGCTTCCCAGTTCGAGTCGCTCTTCGAGCCCTTCATCATCATGTTCACCGTGCCCCTCGGCATCATCGGCGTGGTGCTCGCCTTGGCGCTAACGGGCACGACGCTTCAGGTCACGGCGCTCGTCGGCGTGATCCTCTTGGGCGGCATCGTCGTCAACAACGGCATCGTGCTGATCGACGTGCTCAAAGCGCGGCAGGCCGAGGGCCGCGAGCTCGTCGCCGCCACCCTGGACGCCGGGCGCACGCGCCTGCGCCCCATCTTGATGACGGCCCTCACCACGATTCTCGGCATGATGCCCCTCGCGATCGGCATCGGCGACGGCGCCGAAACCTGGGCGCCGATGGCGCGCGCCGTGATCGGCGGCATGATCGTCGGCACAGCCCTGACACTCTTCGTGATTCCGGCGCTTTACGTCAGCCTCCGCTCACGCCGTACGAATCGCGCTGAGGTCGACCGGCCACGGAACGGAGGCGTCGCTTAGGGCCAACGCCGCGTGCGGACGTTCACACTGCCTTTATCGACTTATCTCCCAGACACGCACTCGACGAGCGGGTGTGATACACGGGGGCCCATGAGGGCATTGGTGATCGCATGGGCGCTTCTGGCGCCCCTCTTCGTTTTTCAACGCGACACGGCGGAAGCGCAACGTCGGCGGCAGCGCGGACCGCAGCGCATTGCGGTGGTCACCGACGGTCCAAGCGACCTCTTTCGCACCGCGACGACCGCGTTGGGGAACGAAGCGCGGGCCCTCGGCGACAGCGCCCTGATCTTTCCCGATGCGCCGACGCACGAAGGAGACTTCAGCGCCGACGGCGTAGCAGCTGCCCTTCAGGCGGCGCTCGACGACGGCGAAGTCGACATGATCGTCGGCTTTGGCTTTTTGACCGGCAAGGCCGTTGCGGCGATCGAATCGCTCCCTAAACCGGTTTTCCTTCCCTTCGCCACGCCGCGCTTTCAGGGCCTTCCAAGCGAAGGCGCCACGAGCGGCCGGCCGAACCTCACCTACCTTGCCGGACTCGTAAACCTCGACCGCGAGATGCGACGCTTTCGCGAGGTCATGCGGCGCGAACAGGCCGTGATGGTCATCGACCGCTACCTGGCGGATGCGATTCCGAACCTCGACGAAGCCGTACGAGCGCTTACCGGCGAAGGCGTGACGGTGGTGCGCGTCGACGACACCGCCGCCGCTATTTTGGAGGCGATCCCCGCTAGCGCGCAGGCCGTGTTCTTAGGCCCCCTCGTTCGCCTGCCCGATTCGGAACGACGCCCGCTCCTCGACGGTCTGATCGCCCGCAACCTGCCCAGCTACGCCAGCGAAGGACGGGCCTGGGTCGAAGACGGCGCCTTCGTCAGCACGGCCGGCCGCGACGACGACCAGCGTCGCTACCGCCGAATCGCCCTCGACCTCGTGGAAGCGACCCGCGGCGAACGGCTCGAGAGCTTTTCCACCACCTTTGAGGCGCGCGAAGAGCTGGTCATCAACATGGCCACGGCGCGCCGCATTGGGTGTTGGCCGCGGTTCGAGCTGATGACCGAAGCCGAGCTCCTCGGGCAGGACGAGCTTCGATCGCGGGGGCGTGAACTTTCGCTCCGGACGGCCGTCGACGAAGCGATCGCCGCCAACCTTTCCTATGCGGCCTCGCAGCGGGATGTGGAGATCGCGCGTCAACAGCTCCAGGAAACACGCGGCCGCTGGCTGCCAAGCGTCGATGCCCAGGCCGATTTCGCCTGGATCGACCCCGACGTGGCATCCTCCCTTCAAAGCGCCGAACGCCAGCTTTCCTGGGGCGTGTCTGCCACCCAGGTTGTCTACTCGCCGACGCTCCACCAGGGGATTCGCGCCCAGCGCGCCAACGTCGAAAGCGTACGCCAGTCCGTCGAGGCCCTCGAGCTAGACCTCGTGCAAGACGCCGCCACGGCGTACGTGAACGTGCTTCGGACACGCACCGCCGAAGCCGTGAATCAAGAGAACCTGAGCCGCATTCGGCAGAACCTCGGCCTAGCGGAGGTGCGTGTTCAAGTGGGCACCGCCGGCCGAGAAGAGGTCTTCCGATGGCAGGTTGAAATCGCCGACAGCCGAGCCGACGTGATCGCCGCAAGCGCGCAGCGAAACCAGGCGCAAATCGCCCTCAATCGCCTGCTCAACCGCGAGTCCTTGGAAGAGCCCTTCACCGTATCCGAGCCGATGAGCGCCGACGAGGGCGTGGTGCTGGATGAGCGCGTTGTGCAGTATGCGGACGACCCGTGGTCCTTTCACGTGCTGCGTGACTTCGTCGCCGCCGAAGCGATTCGCAACTCGCCGGAACTGCGCCAGCTCGACGCCGCCATCGATGCCCAACGCCATCAAGTCCGCGGACTGCGTCACGCGCTCTTCGTTCCCGACGTGATCGTGAGCGGCGGCTTTACCCACACCTTTCGGCGCGCCGGTGAAGGTGGTCAGGATTCGCCGCCCATCATGGGCGTTGATCTACCGCCGCGCGACGACTTCACCTGGCAGGTCGGCGCCGGCCTACGCTTTAGCATTGGCGTGGACCGTTTTCCTGCGATCGAGCAGGTGGACGTCGCGATCGATCAGCTGCAGACGCAGCGCCAAGCCCTTGCCCAGTCGATCGACCAAGGTGTACGGAGCGCAATGCACCAGGCCGGCTCGTCACGCGCGGCCGTCCG
>JBCCRV010000111.1:0-14010 GCA_039201085.1 Myxococcota bacterium
CAGCCGCTCAGCGCTATCGAGAGTTCCGCGGCGATCGCTTCGCGCACTTCCGCGGTGACGCCCGTGTGGACTACTGGACGGGCCTCCGAGATGCAAATCGGCCCGCGCGCGAAATCGTCAGCGGAGGGCGCGAAATCGTCAGCATGCCCAAGAATAACGTCAACGCACGCGCGAGTGCTCTCGAGTGCGTTCAACTTTCCTAGTCTTTTAGTGCCGGGAGCGGGGGTCGAACCCGCAAAGACTTGCGTCCGGGCGATTTTAAGTCGCCTGCGTATACCAATTCCGCCATCCCGGCTGGGGACCGTCAGCATAGGCAACCGCCTCCCGGGCTGCCATGCTTTCGCGGCTTAGACCGCGCCGAGGTGGCGGGGCATCTGCGGGCCCGGTCGCTCGCCGCCCACGTCGACGATGTTGTTGTCCTGGTCGCAGAGCACGACCTTGGGCACGTGCTTCTGCGCTTCGGCGTCGTCCATATCGCCAAAGGACGCGATGATCACCGTGTCGCTTACGTTCATCCGATGGGCGGCGGCGCCGTTGATGCACACCACCTTTGAGCCGCGGGGACCGCGCAGGGCGTAGGTCGCCAGCCGCGTGCCGCGCGTGACGTTCCAGATCTGCACTTCCTCATGCTCGAGAATGCCCGCGGCGTCGAGGAGGTCCGCGTCGACGGTCACGCTGCCCTCGTACTCGAGGTCGGCGTGGGTGACGACGCAGCGGTGGATCTTTCCGAGGAACATTCGACGGCGCATGGAGGGTCCTTTCGGCAGGGGCCGACCCCTCCGACGGAAGGGCAGGCGATTTCATTCGATGCGCAGAGGCGCGGGCCCGTTTGGGCGGGGGTCGCGTGGCGGCTGCAATCGAGTCCGCCCGCTAATCGAACGCTAATGCCCGGACGAAGGTGCTGCAAGGAGTCGCCCGGCCCTGGGTCCAGCCTTGTGAGCGGCCCCTCTTGTGGGGCGCAATCGGCGGCGTTAGAGGTGGTCGGTGCAAGAAAACCGCTTTCCGCGCGCGGCCCTGGTCGCACTCACGCTTTTGCTCGGCCTCTTCCTTTTCCCGAGCATTGCGGCATTTTTGGTCGACCGCGCCTGGTTTTCCTCGCTCGGCTATGGAGCGGTCTTCACAACCCAGGTCCGGGCCCAGCTGATCGTGGGTGCCGCCGCGGGCCTGCTGATGGCGGCGGCGCTCTTGATCAACGCCCGCCTGGCCCTTCGCTTTTCGCCAAAACCGCCCCGGCCCTTTCCCGGTCAGCGCATCGACTACGCGGTCTTTCACCGGCTGGCCGGTCGGGCGGCCAACTACATTGCGTGGCCCATCGCCCTGCTCACGGGACTTGCCGCCGCGGGCCAGTGGCAAACGGCTTTGCAGTACTACCACGGCGGCGACTTTGGCGTGGTCGACCCGCTCTTCGGCGCGGACGTAGGCTTCTTCGTGTTCACATTGCCGGCCGCCGAAGCCCTCTACGGGTTTCTGCAGTGGATGCTGCTGCTCTGCCTGGCGACGTCCGCGGGGCTCTATGCGCTGCGCGGCAGCCTTCACAGCCTTTCCGGCGAGCTCTACGTCGCGCCGACGGCGAAGCGCCATCTCCTGCTTCTACTGTCCTTCGTGTTTCTCAACATCGCCTTTGGAACGTGGCTCGAAGCGCGGGGGCTGGTCTTTTCGGACACGGGCCCGGTGACCGGCGCGAGCTACGCGGACGTCCAGGCGCGTCTGCCGGGCCTGCGTGTAGAAATCGGCGCCGCCGCGCTCGCCGCAGCGCTCAGCGGCATCGCGGCCTTTCGAAAGCGCTGGGTGCTCGTGGGCGCGGGTGTCGCGCTGCTCGTTGCCGTGCACGTGCTGGGCGTGGTCGCCTATCCGTCGCTCGTCCAACGCTTCAGCGTGCTTCCCAACGAAGCTCAGCGCGAAGCGCAGTTGATCGAGCGCAACATCGAAGCGACCCGCACGGCCTTTGGGCTCGCCAATGTGGTCGAACGTGATCTCTCGTCGGAGCGGGCGCTCCAGTGGGAGGACATCGAAGCCAACCGCCCCACCCTTTCGAACGTACGCCTCTGGGACCATCGGCCCCTGCTCGACTCCTTCGCGCAGATTCAGGAGATTCGCACCTACTACGAGTTCGCCAGCGTCGACAACGATCGCTACGTGCTCGACGGCGAACTTCGTCAAACGATGCTGTCGGCCCGTGAACTCGCGGCGTCGAGCTTGCCGAACCGAACGTGGATCAACGAGCACTTCACCTTCACGCATGGCTACGGCGTCACCCTCGGACCGGTCAACGAAGCGACCGAAGAGGGTCTTCCCCGGCTCTTTGTGCAGGACATTCCGCCCGTATCGACGCAGCCAGAGATCGACGTTACGGAGCCGGCGATCTACTTCGGCGAACTGACGGACAACTACGTGTTTGTCGGTACGGAAACGCGCGAGTTCGACCATCCGACGGGCGAAGAAAACGCGTACGCGTCCTACTCCGGTCAGGACGGCATCGCCCTCGATTCTTTTTGGCAGCGGCTGCTCGTATCGGCGACGATCGGCAACTTCAAGCTGCTGCTCTCGAACGACATTCGACCCGACAGCCGCGTGCTTCTACACCGGCAGATCACCGAGCGGGTCCGGCGCATCGCGCCGTTCCTGCGCTACGACGCCGACCCGTACATGGTCGTTCGCGAAGACGGCAGCCTCATGTGGATCCTCGACGCGTATACCGTCAGCCGCGCGTACCCGTTTGCCGAGCGCACCGAGAGCGGCACCAACTACATTCGCAATTCCGTCAAAGTCACCATCGACGCCTACTACGGCACCACGCGCTTCTTCATCAACGACGCCGACGATCCGATCATCGCCATGTGGTCGAGGGTCTTCCCCGAACTCTTCGAGCCTATCGAGCGTCTCGAGTCGGATCTGCAGGCCCACCTACGCTACCCCGAAGACCTGTTCCGGCTCCAGGCAAACGTCTTCAGCGTCTACCACATGGACCAGGCCGAAGACGTCTACAACCGCGAGGACCAATGGGAGCTGCCCGCCGTTGGAACGGGCGGCGCAGAGCGGCGCATGGAGCCGTACTACACGGTGATGCGCCTGCCCGGCGAAGCGGAGGAAGAGTTCATTCTGATGCTTCCCTACACACCGAAGGCGAAGCAGAACCTCGCCGCTTGGATGGTGGCACGCTCCGACGGCGACGCGCGGGGCGAGCTGATCGTCTACCGCTTTCCGAAGGACCGACTCATCTTCGGGCCGGCGCAGATCATGAACCGTATTCAGCAGGACGCAGACATCTCGCGGCAGGTTTCCCTTTGGGACCAGCGAGGCAGCCAAGCGATCTTCGGCACGCTCCTCGTGATTCCCGTCGAGGAGTCCCTGCTCTACGTGGCGCCCCTCTATCTGCGCTCGGACGGCGGGCGGATTCCGGAGCTGAAACGTGTGATCGTGGCGACGGGCAATACGATCGCGATGGAGCGCACGCTGGACGGCGCGTTGGCCGCGCTCTTTGATCGGGCCCCGGAGGAGAGCGCGGCGCCTGAATCAAGCGACGAAGTCGCCGGCGACGATTTGGCGGGCGCGGAAAGCGCTCCGTCCACGGCCGCCTCCCTCGGTGAGGGGCAGGACCTGCGCGTTCGGGCCCGTACGCTGTTTCAGTCGGCGATCGAAGCCCAACGCGCCGGTGACTGGGCCATGTACGGCGAACGCATCGATGCGCTCGGGGAAACGCTGGAAGCACTCGTCGCCGCGCCTGCAGGCGCAGAGACGGTCGCGCCGGACACGGCGGAACCGGGCGGGCAAGAAAGCGACGGCGCAACGGAGCCAACGGGCGAGGCGAGCGAATAAGGTGTTGCCTGAGCATGAAGCGTGAAGCGTGACGCGTGACGCGTGAAGCGTGACGCGTGACGCGTGAGCGGCGAGCGCGTGCTTTTGGCTGCTTAGCCGAGGCGGACGGCGGCGAATGCGAGGGCGGCACCGAGCAGCAGGAGCGCGAGGCCGACGAGCACGATGCGCACCTCCGAGCCACCGCTTACTTCGGGCGGTCGCTCCGGCAGGTAGGACGCGCTCGAGGGGTCGTCGGCACGCGGCGGCGGCGGCGCATAGTCCTCCGGCGGCTGTAGAAGCTCCGAGCCGCGCTTCGGAATCTCCAGAGGCGCCTCCACCGTGGGGGCGCGCGCTTCGACGCCGGCTTCCGGCGGCGCCTTCGCTTCGGCGATGGCGCGCACCGCTTCCGGTGCCTGCGCATCCAGGGTCGCTGCGAACTCTGGCCGCGGCTCCTCGAAGGTGTCTTCCTTTCCAGCTCCCGCTCCGTCTGTTGGTGCGGTGGGATCGATGGCCATGCCGCGCGCTGGCGAAAGGTCCGCAAAACTCAACGGCGCGCCGCTGAGTGACGCGCGCAGCTGGGCGCTCAGGGCGCCCTGGCCCGACGCATCGAGGGCAGAGAGGATGCGCGCAGCCAACGCCTCCATGCTGGCGGGCCGCGCGTCCGGCTCCTTCGCCAGGCACTGAAGGATCAACGACTCGAGGGGCGCGGGCACGCTCACGCTCGCCGTTTGCATCGGTGGCGGTGGGTCGCAGATGTGCTGGTTGAGCACGCCGATGAACGAATCGCCATCGAAGGGCACATGCCCGACGAGCAGCTCGTAGAAAATGCAGGCCAGGCCGTAGATATCGGCGCGGCCGTCGGTTTCGTGTCCGAGGCACTGCTCCGGCGACATGTATTGGGGCGTGCCGAAGATCATGCCGGTCGTCGTGAGCTTTCGGCCCGGCTCGTCGCCGTGCTCCATGTCGCTCATTTTCGCCAAGCCGAAGTCCACGAGTTTGACGAGCGTTTGCCCGCCTTTCTGCTTGGCAAGCACGATATTCTCGGGCTTGAGATCGCGGTGCACGATTCCGGCGCGGTGCGCCGCACCGAGGCCCTGGCAGCACTGCAGCACGATCGCCGTGGCGCGCTCCAGCGAGAGCCGTCCGCGGCTGGCGAGGAAGGTCGCGAGGTCTTCGCCGTCCAGAAGCTCCATCACTAGGTAGGCAAGGCCTTGGGGCGAACGCCCGAAGTCGTACACGCGCACGATGTGCGGTTCGCCCAGCTTCGACGCCGCGCGGGCTTCACGCTCGAAGCGCGCCAGCGCGTCCGCTTCGTCCGCGTCGTCCGTCGAACGCAGCACCTTGACGGCCACGGGCCGCGAAAGCTTCTCCAATTCGGCGCGGTACACGGTACCGACGCCACCGCGGCCGAGGACGGTGTGAAGTCGGTAGCGTCCATCGAGCAGCTGGCCCAGCAGCGGGTCTTCACCCTCGCCCGCGCCGGTGCGTTCCCGGAGCCGGGCGCCATCGTACGGGCAGAACGCCTCCCCGTCCGAATACACACGCTGGCACTGCGGACACACCCTCACGCGTCGAGCATAGCCGTGAGCCCGCCCAAGCCGGAGAAAATGCCGCGACGACGGCCAGATTTCTGCGGGTGGGGAGGGAATTTTCATTCGCGTAGATCGAACCGCAGCGTGATGCGTCCGAGGCGAGCGAAGGAACCCACCATGACCCAAACGATCATCGCCGCCCTCTTGCTCACGCTTCCCCAACTCGCCCTGGCCCAAGACCCCGAGCCCGTTGAGCACGAGTTCACCGATGCAGACCAAATCGAAGGTGGCCGTTACTCGACGGACGACTCGATTCGCGCGTACCGCGGCCGCTTCCGTTTGGGCAGCCTGATTCGACCCCGCCTCACCTTTGTGCCCGAACTCACAAAGTCCGTCGAAAACCAGTAGTCGTTCACGCCGTCATCGCCATGGCCACGGGTCAACGTGGCTTTCGCAGGCCCGAGATGCTCGGCGAACGAGCCGGTCAAGCCTGTCGCAGTTTCGGGCGTCGGCCCGAACCGGTCCGCCGAGGTTAAGGACGTGTCACGGAGGGCCACAAGAAATGGCCGCACTTCACATAGCTGACCCTTGACCGGGTCGCAGGGGCCGGCATTCTGCGGGCGCGCGAACGCGCCCACCTGCCATGACCCAACTGATTATTCGCCTCCCTCTCGTTCTCCTGCTTCTTGCGCTCGCCTGCGGCGACGACGATGGCGTCACGCCGCCGATCGACGGCGGCGACCCCGATGGCGGCGTTGACATGGACATGACGATGATGGGTGACGACTCCATCGACATGCGCGTTCCGCCGGACGGTGGTCCCAATCCGAGCGAACTATTCCCGCCCCCGCAGATCGTGGACTGCGCCGCAGAAACGGGGCGTCCTGCCCCGACCCCTGGTGCGGAGCTCTGCACCGTCACGAGTGGCGACGCATCGATGCTGATCACGGCCACGGTCCTTCGGCCGGGCGAAGTGCTGCGCGGCGGTCAGGTGCTCGTCGGCACGGACGGCACGATTCAGTGCGCAGCCTGCGACTGCACGGGCTCCGCGGCGGGCGCTACGGTGCTCGAGTGTCCCGAAGCCGTGCTTTCGCCCGGTCTGATCAACGCCCACGACCACATCACCTTCGGAAACACCGTGCCCTACGCGGCGCGCGGTAACTTCACGGACGAGCGCTTTGAGCACCGTCACGACTGGCGAACCGGCGGTGACGAGCACACGCGCGTGTCGTCCGGCGGCGGCCGCGCCCGCACCGAAGAAATGCAGTGGCTCGAGCTGCGCCAGCTCTTCTCCGGCACCACCAGCATCAACGGCAGTGGCGGACCGGAAGGTCTGCTTCGAAACCTCGACAACAACAATCGAAACGGGCTCTCGCTTCCCGCCGCCGACTATTCGACCTTCCCGCTCGGTGACTCGGACGGTACGAAGATCGAAAGCGGATGTGCATACGACTTCTCCGACGACGTCGAAGACGCCACTGGGGAAAACGCCTACGTCCCGCACGTGGCTGAAGGCATCGACCAGGCAGCGCGCAACGAGTTCCTCTGCATCCAGGAGGGTCAGCGCGACCTCGTTCAACCGCGGAGCGCCTTCATTCACGGCGTCGGATTGAACTCGACGGACATCTCGCAGTTCGCACTGGACGGCACAAAGCTCATCTGGTCGCCGCGAACGAACATTACGCTCTACGGCGACACTGCACGCGTGACCGAGTACGCACGACAGGGCGTCGTCATCGGCCTCGGTACGGACTGGATCGCCACCGGCTCGATGCACATGGGCCGCGAGCTCGCATGCGCCGACAGCTTCAACCAGACCTACCTGAACGGCTTCTTCCCGGACGAACAGCTCTGGCTCATGGCCACAGAAAACAGCGCGATCTCGTTGGGCGTCGATTCGGTACTCGGCTCCATCGACACGGGCAAGCTCGCCGACCTCGCACTCTTCGACGCGCGTGAACACCGCGATCACCGCGCCGTGCTCATGGCCGATGAAGGCGACGTTGCCCTTGTCATGCGTGAGGGCGTGGTGCTTTTCGGCGACGCCTCGATTGTCGATTCGCTCGAATCCGGCTGCAACGCCGTCGACGTGTGCGGCGTCTCAAAAAGCGTTTGCCTCGGCGAAATCGGGACGACCTTCGAAGCGCTCGAAGGCGAAAACGTCGGCGAATACCAGCTCGCCGGCTGCGGAGCGCCGCCGGACGAACCAAGCTGCCTGCCCTTCCGCAACGCGATGGGCAGCTTGCCCGACCCAGAGCAGAACGGCTCGAACCGCTACACGGGTATGAGCTCGCCCACGGACATGGATGGCGACGGCATCGAAGACGCGGTGGACAACTGCCCGAACACCTTCAACCCCGTTCGTCCGCTGGATAACGGCGCGCAAGCGGACGTGGACAGCGATTCGATTGGCGACGCGTGCGACCCCTGCCCGATCGGCGGCGACGACGACCCGGCGACGTGCAACGCCGTCGACCCGAACGACCGCGACAACGACGGCGTTCCGAACGGTGACGACAACTGCCCGAACACCTTCAACGACGACCAGATGGACATGGACGCGGACGGCGCAGGCGACCTATGCGACGCCTGTCCGGATCGCGCGAACCCCGGTGGAACCGCCTGTCCGGCCACCGTGTACGAAGTGCAGGGCGGCACCTTCGAAGCGGGCGCCACCGTGCAGCTCTCGAACCTCACGGTCACGGCCGTGGCTCGCAACGGGTTCTACGCCCAATACGATCCGGGCGCGGACGGATTCGAAGGCGTCGACTTCTCCGGCATCTTCCTCTTCACGGGCTCGGCGCCCGACGTCAGCGATGGCGATGTGGTCGATGTGTCCGGCGCCGTGGGCGAGTTCTTCGGCCAGACGCAGCTCGCCGGCGTCAGCGTCACGGAAACGGGAACGCGCGCGCCGATCGAGCCGCTCCCAGTGGCCGACGCCGACATCATCACGGACGGTCCCCGCGCGCGTGCGCTGCAAAGCGTACTCGTCTCCGTCAACGGCGGAACGGTCTCGTCGACGCCTCCCGGCGGAGGCGATGTGTTCGTGCTGGAGACGGGCCTTCGTGTGGGCGACCAGCTCATCGACATCGACCCCCCGCCCGGTCCGGGCGATGAGCTGACGTTTATCGCGGGGCCGCTCAACTTCGGCTTTGAGAACACGCGCATTGCGCCAAGGCGTATCGATGACGTGGTGTTCGCTTCGCTGCGCATCGGACCGACATCGACGCGCGTGGTGCAAGACGCGACCTTCGAGCTCACGGTTGTGCTCCCAGCCGCGGCACCGGCCGGCGGCTCGGAGGTCACCATCGCCATCGATCCGGCGGGCCTCGCGAGCGGCCCGGGGACGATCACCGTTCCCTCGGGATCGTTCTCCGCTTCCGCGATCTACACGGCCGGGGCCACGCCCGGCGCGGGAACGATCACCGCATCCTTCGGTGGCGAGATGGTGATGGCCAGCGTCGAGGTGACCGAGCCCTTCAGCGGCGGACTCATCATCAGCGAGTACGTGGAGGGCACGAGCAACAACAAGGCCCTCGAGCTCTTCAACGGCGCAGGCTCCGTCGACCTCTCGGCCTGCGTGATCAACCGCTTCACAAACGGCGCCAGCTCGCCGAGCTCGACGCTCGACCTCTCCGGCACCCTGAACACGGGTGAGACGCTCGTCGTTTGCAACGGCAGCTTCGCGATGACGGACCTTTGCGACGTCGAGAGCGGCGTCATCAACCACAACGGCGACGACGCCTACACGCTCGTCTGCGACGACATGCTCATCGACAGCTTCGGTCAGGTGGGCACGGATCCGGGCGATGCTTGGGAAGGCGGCGGATTGAGCACCCAGGACCGCACCCTTCGGCGCCAGTGTGATGCCATGGTGGATATCATCATCGACGACGCCTTCGATCCTTCCGTCCAGTACGACGGCTTCGATCGCGACGACTTCAGCGGCCTCGGAAGCCACTGCGAATAGCGTTCACGGGGGCGCCTGGTGTCAAAACAGCCTCCTGCATTTGGGGCCGTTGAAGCCTGGGCGCGCACAGTATAGGCTCTCACCAAAACCGGGGGGGCACCGGTTTCAGCAGAAGTGACCCACGACATCCACAACATTCGCACCGCCTTGGAGAGCGCCGGGCTGGAGATCTACCAGGCGCACAAAGACGAACTCGAAATCGCCGAACGGGTGCGCGTCCACATGATGGATTCGGGCGTGCGCGTGGCCGTCGACGGCAACCTACGGGTGCGCTTTTCCGCACGGCTTCAGCGCTCGGATGCACCCGCGGCTGCGCCCGACGAGCTCTTTGCGCGTGTCGCCGAGGTGGTAGGCGCGCCGGCCGTTGAACGCGGCTACGAAGAAACGGATCGTCGCACGGTCGAAGTCAAAGACCCGATGGACGAAAGCAAGACCCTCGACACCTGGCACGAACTCGTGTTCGAGCGGCCGGTCAGCGAAGCCGAACTCATCGATGAGGTTCGCTGGGCTATCGGCGTCGAGAAGTACGTCAGCCCGTGAGGTCGACGCTCGCCCATGACGCGCTCGTCGATCGTGTGTCGAAGGAGCTCGACCGGGCAAAGGAGGCCTTGCCCGAACGCTGGTCGCGCTTTGCATTAGCCACCCTTGGACTCAAGGGACCGGACGTTCGTTACCTCCTCCTGAAGGCCTTCGATGAACGAGGGTTCGTGTTCTTCACGCACCACATGAGCCGGAAAGGCCGGCAGCTGGCCGCAAGCCGCGAGGCGGCGATGGCCTTTCATTGGTTTGAAACCGGCTGCCAGCTTCGCGCGCGGGGCCCCGTTGCACCGATTTCCGCGGCGGAGAGCGACGCGTACTTCGCCAAACGCGACCGCCTCAAGCAGCTCGGCGCTTGGGCCTCACGGCAAAGCCGCGCGCCCCTCGAGCCCTTGACCGAGCGCGTGAGCGCCGCCGAGGCCCGCTTCGAGGGCAGCGACGTTCCCCGTCCCGACCACTGGGGCGGCTACCGTCTGCGGCCGACGGAAATCGAACTCTGGTACGATGGCGAAGGGCGCCTGCATGAGCGCACCCGATACACCCGTGATGCGCTGACGTGGTGGGCTCTCCCCCTCGATCCGTAGCTCGAACACGCTGCGGCCGGACCGGAATCCGCCATCTCACTGTGTCCCACACCTCGAAAATGCACCACGTTTCGTCGGCGCGCGGACACGCAATACGCTCGCTCGGAAAATCGAACGCCGGCATGCCACGTGGTCTAGCCCTTCAGCTTCATGCGCCGACCGACGCGTGGTACGGTGACCCAGGATGGATTCACAAGCCGCCGAGCTGATCGCCAGCCTGCGGCGGAACCCCGACGACGTGGCGGCATACCGCGCCCTCTGTTCCCGTTATCAGCAGCTCCAGGACTTCGCGTCCCTTGTGAACCTGGTCGAAGGATGGGGTGGTCGACAGCGCGATCCGCTTGAAGCGGCAAACGCCTACCTCGAAGCTGGCGACCTCGTTTATCACCACCTGCAGGATCCTCAGCGTGCACATCAGCTTTATGCCGCCGCGGTCCAGAAGGACCCACGCAAACTCGACGCGATCGATCGGCTGATTCACACCGCCGAGCTCCTCGCGGATGCGTCGCAGATCCTTGAGGCCCTCCGCCATCGGCTGGCCCTCGCGATCGACCACGACCGGCCTGAAGACATCGCCGACGCGGAGCATCGCATCGGCGAACTGTACGAACACAGCTTCGGCCGGCCGGACAAAGCCGTCGCACACTACCGAAAGGCCTTCGAGACGCTGCCGACAGCCTTGCCATCGATCTACGCGGCCCGGGAGATCTACCGAACGGCGGGCAACTTTCGAGCCGCGGCGCCACTCATCGAACTTGAGGCGCGCGCGGAGCCCGACCTTGGGCGTCGAACGCAGTTGCTCCGCGAGCTCGCCCACGTCTGCCTCAACGAGCTCTCGGACGCGGCGCGGGCCGTCGACGCCCTTTCGCAGGCCGCAGAGCTCGCACCGGACGATGGCGCCGTCCTTCACGAGCTCCAAGAGGCCCTTGGCGCACGGGTTCGCGAAGGAAACGCGACGGATGCCGAACGCACGCGAGCGGCCGACCTTGCGCTCGCGCTCGCACGGCGTGCGCCGGAGCACGCGCTGGCGTACGCGGGCAACGCGCTCGACCTGGCACCGGCCCACGAACCCGCCATGGTCGCTTTCGAAGACGCGGCCCGACAGCAAGGCCAAGACGGACTCCTTCCCGCACGTTGGGTCGCGTACCTTCAACACGACGGCCCCAACGCCGAAAGCCGCCGGCGTTCATTGGGCTTTGCCTATCTGGCGGCCGGTCAGCTTGACGATGCCGTCGCGTGTTTCGAACCGCTCGCGCGCGGGGACGACGAAGTCGACGCGCAACTCGTCGATCTTTACACGCGCATGGGACGGCCACGCGACGCTCTGGAGGTTTCCCGCGCTGTGGCTCGCAGTGCACGCAGCGCCGAACGAATGCGCGCGGTGCTTCAAGGGTACCGCGACCTCGAGGACGCCCTCGCCGCCAAGGACGTCGCCGAAGAACTGCTGGCGATGGATCCCGCGAACGGCGAAGCCCTCGGCTATCTCGAGGCGCACCATCGCCAGGCCGGCGACATGGCCGCCCTGCGAACCTTGCTTTCAAACGCGGCACGGGTCCCTGGCGTCGACTTGGCTCGACGGGTGGCCTATCTCGAACAGGTCGCTGAGCTCTGCGAGACGACCCTCTCCGATCCCAACGGCGCCCTCGAGGCGTATCAAGCCATAGCGGCGTCCGATCCGTCGAACGACCGCGCCGTCGTCGCGATCACCCGTTTGCTCCGCAGCACCGAGCGCTACGACGAACTCGCGGCGCACCTTAGCTCGGTGGCCCTGACGCTGACGGACCCGGAACGCAAAGTCGCGGCCCTTCGCGAACTGGCCACCCTTCACCGTCGCTACCGCCATGACGCTCCCTCGGCCATTGCCGCCTTGCGCGATCTTTTGCAGCTCGCACCGGGCGACGAAGCGGCCCGCGAGCAGCTCTGCGACGCGCTCCTCGACACGGAGGATGGCCTGCAAGAGGGGACGCGTTTGCTCGCCGAACAGTCCGCGGCAGCCCCGCCCGGCGAGGGGCGCGCCGATCGCTTTGAACGGCTGGCGGACCTGTACGAACGCCGCCTTGGGGACCTGGAGCAAGCCTTCACGGCTTCGACGCGCGTCCTTGAAGACCGTCCCACGGACCTCGGGGCGCTCGACCGAATGGCGCGTATCGATCGCCACACGGGCCGCAGCGATCGACTGGCGGAAACGCTCGCCTATCGGGCGGACGTGCTGGAAGGCGAAGCGAGCGCCGCGGCCTATTCGGAGCTGGGCGACCTCCTACGCAGCCAGCAGGACCTCGACGGCGCGGCGCGCGCGTTCACAAGCGCCCTGGACCACGCGCCCGACGACGGCACGCTCCTCGACCGACTCTGCGCCGTGTACGAGGAGTCCGGTCGAGACGCGGAGCTCGTACGCTTGCTCGAAGGTCGGGCGGCGAAACTCGCGGGCGAAGACGCCCGTGAAGTGCACCGCCGCATCGCCCGGATTCACATGCGCGGGCGTGATGCGGCGCAAGCGGAAGCCTCGTGGCACGCAGTGCTTGGCTTCGGCGAAGACCGGGAAGCGCTGGACGCCCTCATCGCCGGGGCGCGACTTCGAGAAGAAGGCGCGTCACTCGTGGAGCTGCTCGCACGCGCAGCGGACCTTGCCCAGGGTACGCGGGTACGGGACCTTAAGCTCGAGCAAGCCGAGGCGTTGATCGGACTCGAACGAACGGTCGAAGCGCAGACGCTGCTGCGTTCGATCCTGGACTCGGAGCCCGCGTTCGCGCCGGCCCTCGACCGCTTGCTCTCGCTTGCCTCCGATCCCGTCGACCGCGCCGAGGGCCTGGAACGAAAGCTCGCGCGGGACGGCGACGCGGCCACCGCGGCGGCCCTGGCCGATCTCTACGAAGGCCCATTGAACGATGGCCCACGAGCGATCGCCGCGCTCACCGCCTGGGCCACGGCAGACGACCTCGCCACCGAACCACTCGACCGCGCCCGGCCCCTTCTCCGGGCGGCCGAACGCTATCCCGAGTTGCTCGGTGTACTCGACCGACGGGCCGAACTCAGCGTTGAAGACGACGAACGCCGGGCGCTCGTGCGCGAAGCCGCCCGCGTCGCGAGCGAGCATATCGGCGACACAGAAGGCGCATGGCTGCGATTGCAGGCGCATATCGAAGACGCCGCATGCGACGCCCAACTGGAGCGGCTCGCGCAGAACACAAATCAGCTCGAAAGGCTGGCGAACGTCTACGCGCAAATCGCGAAATCGACCTCGAACGCAACGCGATGGCAGGATGCGGCGAACGCCTTCGAAGCCATCGGTGCGATGGACAAGGCCTTGGAGTCCGTGCTGCGTGCCTTTGCCTCGGACATGACAAGCGAGCCCCTACTCGATGAAGTCGACCGCTTGGCGAAGGCCGCAAACGCCATGCCTCGGCTGGCGCAGGTCTACGACAAGCTCGTCGCCAGCCAGGGCGATCGGGCGACGTTCCTTCTGCGCCGCCATGCGGCGATCCTGATCGAACAGAACGACGAGGGCGCGGCGCTGACACGGGTGCTGCATGCCGCTCGACTCGAACCGGAAGACGACGCGCACCTGGCGGAAGCGATACGGCTTGCGCGTCGC
>JBCCRV010000112.1:0-13968 GCA_039201085.1 Myxococcota bacterium
CTTCGCGCCCTGCCCATCCACGATTTTGCCGTCTCTTCGGCTCGAAATCTGCTGGGGATTCCTTCGCCTCATAGACGCAAACTCGCAGACGATCTGACCACGAATCCACGGGCGTTCATTTGAAGACAGGCCCTAGGGCGGTGCGAGTTTGGCAACACGGCCTAGGGGCGATGCAGATTCGCGGTGCGGCGCCGGGCCATTTGTTCTAAGACCCGTCCATGACCGTGTACGAGGGAACCTTTGAGGCCGTCGATGGTGCGCGTTTCGCCGTTATTTCGGCCCGTTTCAACCACTTCATCACGGACCGCTTGGTCGAGGGCGCGACGGACGCATTGCGCCGCCACGGCGTGAACGAAGATGCCGTCGACTACGTGCGTACGCCCGGCGCCTGGGAGCTGCCCCTCGCCGTGCAGCGGGTGGCGAAGAGCGGCAAGTACCATGCAGTGATCGTGCTGGGCGCGGTGATTCGTGGCGCTACACCGCACTTCGACTACGTCGCGGGCGAAGCCGCCAAAGGTTCGGCGCAGGCCATGCTTCAGGAAGGCATCCCGGTGATCTTCGGCGTGCTCACCACGGACACGATCGAGCAGGCGGTGGAGCGCGCCGGCACGAAGGCGGGCAACAAGGGCTTTGAAGCCGGCCTTGCCGCATTGGAAATGGTCAGCCTGGGCGACTCCCTCGCCAAAGCCGGCATCTAGACACGGTATCGAATGAGATCTAACCCGAGGCCGCGCATGGGCACGCGTCGACGGGGCCGGGAAGCGGCCCTTCAAATGCTCTATCAGGTGGATCTCTCGGGGTGCTCTGCTTCGCAGGCGATCGCGACCTTTTGGCCGACGCTCGGCGCCGGCCGTGACGGCGAAGAGTTTGCCAACGAACTTCTGCGAGGCGTCGTTGAGCACCTCGATGCCATCGACGACAGGATTCGATCGGTCAGCCATCACTGGCGCTTGGAGCGGATGGCGCGTGTCGATCGCAATGTGCTTCGCTTGGCCACGCACGAAATCCTTCATCGCGAGGACGTGCCGCCGCGGGTGACGCTCAACGAAGCCGTTGAGCTTGCCAAGCGATTCGGCAGTGAAGGCAGCGGTAGATTCGTGAACGGCATTCTCGACCGCATCGCCAGCGAAGCCGGCGATGTTGGTTGAGGTTCAGTTCGCATCGCCCGATTTGCGGCGGCTGGACGAGCTCTCCGTTGAGGCGTGCTACCTGCCCTTCTTTCGCGATGAGCGACCGTTTCGCGGCATCCTCGGTCTGCTCGATTGGCGAATGGGTGCACGTCTTTCGCGGCAGGTCATTCGCGGCCGCCTTCGGGGCGACGCGGGCGAGCTCCTGCTGCTTCCGGCGGGCCGCTTCTTTCGTTTTGAGAAGCTGGTTCTTGCAGGGCTGGGGCGCCGCGAGGACTTTGATACCGATGGCTACAGCCAGGCGTGCGCGCGCATGCTGCAGGTTCTCAGCGACCTGCGCGTGCGGACGGCGCTTGTCGCGCTACCGGGAAGGGCGTTGGAGCTGATCGCACCGGAGGACGCCATCGACGGTCTGCTCGATGCCATGCGGCGGGCCCCGGAACGGCTTGAGCAGGAGATGCTCTACATCGCCGAGCCGGGCGCGGTGCAGCGTGAAATGCTGCCGCTGCTGGAGCGGGAGCGCCGGCGACAGCGTGCGGGCTAGCGCGCGGGCTTTCGGTTTGCCTCGAGGAGCGAAAGCCCAACTTCGAGAATGCCGTCGCCAACGACGACGACGTCCGGCGCGACGCGCGCGCGGCTGGCTGCGTCGCCGTTGGGTCGCGTGAATCGCGCCGTCGAAACACCGGCGACCAAACGTGAGTGGGGCAACGTGAATTCATAGACTTCGCCAAAGTAGTTGGGGGGCGAGGCGGGGCTGCGACCGACCAAGACGGCCAACCCGAAGTCCTGGACGGCGCCGGCCGTCATCATTGCCGCCGAGGCCGTATGTTCGTTGATGAGGACGATGACGGGAACGCGAAGGCGATGCGCGACGTAGGGCGCGCGCGCTTCGAGCGTGTAGCGTTCGCTCGCCGCCCGCGAACGGACGTAGTCCGCAAACTCCGGCTGGCCCTGCAGCGAGCGCTGCATCGGCTCGGAAACGCGCCAGATCTTTTCGGCGAAAAGGCGAAACGGTTTGGGTGAGATATGCGAAAGGAGCGCATCACCAACGGCTGTGCTGCCGCCGGCGTTTCCTCGAAGGTCGATGAGCAAGCCATCCAGCGGCCTTTCGCTCAGCTCCTCGAAGGCGCGGTCAAACCAAGCGGCGAACTCCGCGGCGTCGCCCGCCATCGTGCGAACATGCATGCAAGCGATGCGTTCAGCCGCCCACACGATTTCCAGGGCCGGCCGCTGATCGCTTGGGGGGAAACCAATCGGTCGTCCCGCGGCGCTCAGCGTTCCGAGGAGTGGCAGAAGCGAGGGAACGTTCGCGTCACGCGCCGCATCGTTCTCGCCGCTCGCGGCGGATCGCGCGATGGCGAGGGCCACGTTCGCGGAAAGTGCGCCGACGCGATCGATGGCGGTTCCTGCCGGTACGCCGTCGACGTCGCGAGCAAGGCGCAGTTCAGCGCCTTGGACCAACACCGGCGCCGGTCGCTGGTCTGGGCGGCGAAGATACGTATGGCTGTCGCTCAGACGGCCAGCGAGGGATGCGATCTTTAGATGAAATGCCGAATGGGACTCTTCCTCCGCGAACTTCAAGAGGGTGCGCTCTACGGCCGCGCCCATGTGCGTTCGGGCCGCGGCGTCTTCGAATCGAGGGTGGGCAGCCTGAACGACGGCCCACCAGTGGCGCAGGTCCGCGGCCGCTTGCTCACGGCCTATGCGGGGTGAGGAATCCTGCCCCTGCGGAACGAGGTTCAGGAGCACGAGGAGCGGAACGACCCGAAGGGTGGAAGCCCTGCTGTAAAGCCAGCGAATCACCGTTAAAGATAGTGAAAGTCATTTTCATTAAGTTCAAGGCCAGAGATGAGTGTTCACACGGCGAGGGCGGAGCCGATCCCGCCTTTGCTCCGTTCCAGCCGGTGCGTTTTGCCGGCGAATCGACGGCGAACGCCGCGCTTCAAAGCCCGATGCGGTTAGGAGGGCGGCGGACCGGATTCGAGCGCGTGGGCAGTGACTTCGTCTTGTTTCAGCGTTTCAAAAAGCTGGTCGACCAGTTGCCGATGGAGCTCGAAGGAACGGCGGGCTTCGTCCAGGACGCGCTCGTGCGCCTCTTCGGGTACGCCGTCGAGCAGTGCCCGAAGTCCGTTCTTATAGGCACGCATGTCGGTGATTTTCGGGAACGAAAAGAACGCCATCGGTTCGCGCCGGTCGATGCGAAGCAGTCTGTGGGCCATCGGCGCCACCCGGGCGACGCCCGAAAGGTCGGCGAAGTAGCGAACGTAGAAGTGTCCAAGCGTCCGGAGCGGATCGTCGCTCGCGACGGCGTTGATCCGGCGCGAATAGGCGGAGGGGACGGTGTCCAGGCGGGGGCCGAAGCGCGCGAGGTCGGTGCGAATGGCCGGTGCCCGAAGGTGCGCTTCGCCCCAGAAGGGCCGAAGGGCTTCATCCGATTGGAGCGCGTTCTCCAACGCGGCGTACACCGGTTCAAAGAGCGCTAGACCACGGGCGTACGTTCGTCGATTGAACTGGCCACGAAAGAACGCCTTTGCAAAACGCGTGGCTTCGGCGAGGCGGTGCTCGGACGTCGTTTCCTTTTTCAATCGGCGCGAGAGGCGGTGCATGGCGCGGGTCCTTGGGGGGTTAGCGAGCGTCAAAGCGGACTTCGAAGGCGGCGGGCCAGAGTTTGCCCGTGATGAGGAAGCGCTCCGCTTCGGGCAGGTAGGCGATGCCATTGAGCACGTCGGCGCCGTAGCGTTCGGCGCCTTCGAGCAGACCGCGGGCTTGAATCGAGGCGGTTACCTGACCGCTCGAAGGATCGATGCGAACGATTTCATTGCGCTGCCAGACGTTGGCAAACACGGCGCCCCGGGCGCACTCGAGTTCGTTTAGGTTTCGGAGGGGCCGGTCCACTTTGGTCACTTCGACGCGGCGAACGACGCTGAAGTCGGAGGGGCGGCGAAAGGTGAGGTGGGCGGAACCGTCGCTCATGACGAGGTGCTCGCCGTCGTAGCAGAGGCCCCAGCCTTCGCCGTCGTAGCGGTGCTCACGAATCGCTTCGAAGGTGCGCAGGTCGTACTCGAAGGCGACTCCGTCCTGCCACGTAAGCTGGAAGAGCCGGCCATCGACGCGGGCCAATCCCTCGGCGAAGTAGTTTGGCTCGAGGTCGTGCTGCAGCAGCACTTCGCCCGTCGCCAGGTCCACTTTGCGAAGGCTTGAGCGTCCTTCGAGGCCCGTGCTCTCGTAGAGGTGACCGTCGTAGTAGAGGAGGCCCTGCGTGAAGGCACGGCGGTCGTGTGCGTGCCGAGAAACCACGACGACCTCGAGGGCCTCGGGAACGGTGACGGCGGGCGCCGCCGTCGGCGTGACCGTTTCGACCTCCAGTTCCTCTGGATCGGCGTCCGAACGCTGCGCAAGCGCGATCGCGCCAGCGGCGATCACCACCGCGACGCCCGCCCAGAGTGCCTTTGAGCCGCCTTTTGCCACGGCGAAGAACTAGCAGCGAAGCCGTCCGCAATCAAAAGGGCGCGCGATTGCAATCTTGTGGATCGGCTCAGAGCGGCTTAGGGGCCGAGGCCCGCCGACACCCCGATGATCCAGCCGTGGGCGTACGCCACGACCAGGCCAAGGGCGAGACCGATGAGGGCCCGGGGAAGGACGCCGCGCCAGTCGACCCTGACCCGTCCCGCGATCGCTGCGCCAAAGGGAAGAAGCGAGGTCTGGGCCGCAAAACGGTCCCAGCTCTCCGGGTCCCTTCGGCGCCGTCGCGCGTCGATGTGAAGCATGCCGCCGAAGGCCAGGGTGGCGATCGCAACAAACAACGTGATCGAGTCTTGGTCACCGCGGACGAGCAGATGGCCCAAGGCCCAGAGTCCAAAGCCCCAGAGGCCCGTGTGACGGCTGACCGTCACGAAGGCCCTTGGCGCCCGTTCATCGACCTTGCCGCCGACGGTCGTCGGAGAAGGCGAACTGACCCCACCGACCAGGAATACAAACGCTAGCAGGGAGAGTACGTGGTTGGCGTGCCGCCCCCATGCGGGCGGCGTGTAGAGCAGGTTCTGCGGTCCATCGTAGGCCAGCGCCATCGGAATAAGCGTTGCGAAACTCACAAGCGAATAGAACCCCAGAAAGCCGCCAAGCCCGAGGCGGGCGACGAGCCGGCTGCGGACGGGGTGAGACGAGAGCACGAAGTGGCTCGCAACGAACGCCACACTGAAGACCAGGAGCATGAAACGTGAGTATACCTATCGGACGCGCCACATCCTTGACGGCTCTGGCTCGCTGGTGAACACCAAGGGCGTGAGCGTCCCGGCCAAAGCTCTGCAGCCCCCGCGCGGTGCCCCATTGGAGCGCGCTGCTCGCTCCGAACGCGCACGATCAGGGCGCGTCGCTTTTGCGGACCGCCGGCTTCGGCCCACGCGAGCGGACGTGAGCTTGAGCGCCGTTGCGGCGAACTACCGAGCGACCGCGGCGGCCGCCGGGGTGGACGTGCTTGCCGTGGTGAAGGCGGACGGCTACGGGCACGGCGTCGTTCCCGTGGCCCGTGAGCTCGAAGAGGCCGGGGCGCGCGGCTTTGGGGTGGCACTGGCTGAGGAAGCGATCGAACTACGCGACGCGGGTGTTCGGGGCGAGATCCTCATTCTGAACGGCGTGGTGGGCGGCGCTCACGCGGAGGTGCTGCACCGCGATTTGATCCCTGTAGTCTACGACCTTGGTGAGGTCGAAGCGTTTGCCCGCGCGGCCCAGGGGCGCCCTTTTCGCGTGCACCTCAAGGTGGACACGGGCATGGCCCGCCTGGGCGTGTCGATGAAGGAGCTTGCGTCCTTTCTCGACGCCTTGGGCACGATCAAAGGAGCGACGATCGACGGCCTCATGACCCATCTCGCGTGCGCCGACTCGGACCGTGCCTACACGGCGATGCAGCTCGCGCGATTTGAATCGGTCATCGCCACCGTTCGTGCCCACGGGCACGTGCCGCGCACGTTGCACGCGGCCAATAGCGCCGCGACCTTTCGCCACCCGGAGGCGCGCTATCACATGGTGCGTCCGGGCATCTCGCTCTTTGGCGACGCAGGCTTCGCCCGCGGTCCATCGCTGCGCTCCTGCTTGCGTCTGCGCACGGAGGTGGTGTGTCTGCGGAAGGTCGAAACGGGCGACCGGGTCGGCTATGACGGCGCCTATGTGGCCCCAGGCCCGCGTACGCTGGCGATTGTGCCCCTTGGCTACGGCGACGGGCTCCTTCGGGCCGTCGCTCAAGGGGGCGAGGTGCTGGTGGGCGGCCGTCGCTGTCCGATCGTGGGCCGCATTTCGATGGACCTCACGCACATCGACGTGAGTGACCTTCCACGCTGCGAGGTGGGTGACGAGGTGGTGCTTCTCGGGGCGCAGGACGGGCCCTTTGGCGAGGGGGAGATCACCGCGCGTCAGCTGGCGGCGATGGCCGGCACGGTGCCCTATGAAGTGCTGACCAACATCTCGCGCCGCGTGCCGCGCTGCTACGCGTGAGCGCGCTTCGGAAGCTTCTGCTGCGTGCCCTGGCCGATGCCGATGAAGGTCGGCTGAGCGCGGGCTACGCGCGCATTCGACCGGTCCTTGAAAGCGGCGAAGGGTGGGAGAAACTGGAAGCGGCCTCCTTGCTGGCGGCGTTGCGTCGCACGAGCGAAGCGCTGGACCTTCTCGATGCGCTCGGCGATCGAACAGCCGCGCATCTCGCGGCCGAGCTCGCCGTTCGGCAGGGGCTGGATGCGGAAGCGGACCGCCGCTTTGAGGCGCTTCTGGCAGACGACGGACCGCCGGGGCTGCGCGCGCGCCTGGTGCAGCTTCGCTTGCGGCATCGCGACTTTGAACGGGTCGTAAACGACTCGAACGCCGAACCCGGTGCACGGGCCCGCGCCCATTTGAATTTGGGCGAGCTCGAACGGGCGCGTGCGCTGAACGCGGACCTGCGTTCGCCGCTCCTCGGCCACTACGTCGACGAGGAAGAAGCGCTGCGGCGCGCGGAGGTCCGAGGCGGCGGCGAGCGCACGGAGGTGGTTCGGGCGTTTCGGGCGGGGGACGGCGAGGGGCTGCTTAGGGCCCTCGAATCGAGTGCTGAACGCTTTGAGCGTTCCGAATGGCTCGTGTGGCGCGCCGAGGCGCACGTGCTGCTTAAAGACGACGACGCGGCGTACCGCGAACTCGACGCCGCCATGTCGCTCGCGGGACGCCCCCATCTGCCGGCGCTGCTCTTACGCCTTCGTTTGGAGATGCTCGGCGATCTGCGGCGCGTCGAAGCCGGCGAGATGCGACGCGAGCAGACCACCGAAGGCGGGGCGCTCCATTTGGCCAGCGAGATCCGTGAGGCACTCGCCACGATTTGGGGTGAGGACCGCTTCGTAGGCGTCGACCTCGAGGGCGTGGTTCGACTGCTTCGCGAAAGCATGGAGCGCCTTGGCTTTCACCGCAGCGCCGACGTGACGTTCGTGCGCGAGGGCGACCTCATACCGCTCTTCGTGTCGAGTCCGCGGGAGGACAGCCGCCGGCAGCTCGAGCGCCTTCGGGTGGCGGGCAGCGACGTGGCGCTCGCGGGCCTTCGCGCGTTGCATGGGCGCTGGCCGGACTCCGAGTCGCCCCTGGTGCACGAAGGCGAGCTGCTGCTTTGGCTCGGCGAGTACGAGCGGGCGATGGCATGCTTTGAAACAGCTCTGCGCCGCGCACACGGGATCCGATGGGCGTATATTGGGCTGGCCGGCGCCCAGATGCTGCTCGGCGACCTGAAGGGCGCCATCGCTACGCACACCGAAGGCGTGCGTGTGCTCGGCTCGGAGATTGGAAGTCTCTTCATTTACCGCGGGGAAGCGATGCGCCGCGCAGGCTTCGATGGCCGGCCCGATTTGCGCCGCGCCCAGCGCGACTCGCCCAGCCGGCTGAGCACATGGCCCAACTTGGCGATCGTGGACGCCGACGCACGTGCCTCGCACCGGGCCGCGCTCATCGATCACGCGCCCATGCTCGTCGAGGACTCGCTGGGCCCGGAGGGCTTTGAGCGGCTCGACTGGAGTGAAGGAGACTTCGAAGGGCTGCTTTCACGGATGGCCGGCAACCGGAGCAGCTCGTGCGTGACGTACGTGTTTCGCGGCGAGCTTCGTACCGTGCCGCGCCCGCGGCTTGGACAGCCCGCGGGAAACGAGCGGCGCGCAGCGCTCCTTCGCGGACTGCGGAGGCGCTTTGAGCGTGGCTCGAAGGCGATGCGCCTGCGGGGCTGACGTGATGCCCCGAGGCTGCCCGGCCTCCCGGACAGCGACGGTACCGGGCCTGCGTCTGAGATGCGCCCTCCGAGGCCTGGCTAGACGTTTTTCGTGTAGCGTTGCGTGAGGCGTTTCCGTCGCCCTACGCGATGAGCACGCGCCCTTTCCACCCATCCGGGCTAGGCTCCGGGGGTGACGGCGGCAGCGCCAGCGGTGGAGAAGGAAGCGGAAGCGCCCAAGGCCCCGGAGGGTCCCGGATTCTTCGAGCGTTTTGCCGCCGCGCTGCTGGCGCCGGCGGCCGAGCTCGGCGTGCTCTGGCAAATGCTCACGCAGACGGCCTTCTGGGCCGTACGGCCTCCGTACCGCGGACGCGTGCTCATGGCGTCGATGGAGTTCATCGGTGTTGGTTCGATCTTCATCGTGGGCCTCACCGGTCTCTTCATGGGCGCCGTGCTCGGCCTTCAGCTCGCCGACGGGTTTCGCCAGTTCAGCGCCGAGACACAAACGGGCGCTGTGGTGGGTTTGGCCATGTCACGTGAAATTGGGCCCGTGTTCACGGCGTTGATGGTGTCCAGTCGCGCGGGTTCAGCCATCACGACAGAGCTCGGCAGCATGCGCGTGAGCGACCAGATCAACGCCCTCGTGACGATGGCGGTCAACCCGATCCAATACCTCGTCGTACCGCGCGTCATTGCGGGCGTGCTGATGGTTCCCGTGCTCTGCCTACTCTTTAACATCGTGGGCGTGTTCGGCGCGTATTTCGTCTGCACCCAGTTGCTCGGCATCGACCCGGGCATCTTCCTTGGCCGCATGCGCTGGCTCGTCGATTGGCCCGACGTGTTTCAGGGGTTGGTGAAAGCCACGATTTTTGGCGCCACCGTCACGTTGATCGCGTGCCGGCAGGGCTTCTACGCCAGCGGCGGCGCGGCTGGGGTCGGCCAGGCCACGAACCGCTGCGTGGTGCACAATGCGATCGCGATTCTGGCCCTCGACTACGTGATCACCGCCGTACTCTTGGGGCAAGGGCTGTGAAAGAAGAGACGAACGCAAGCGCGAGCGACGCGTCCGACCCCGTGCACATCCGGCTCCAGCAGATTCACAAGAGCTACGGCAGCGCGCACATTCTCAAGGGCTGCAGCTTCGACATTCAGCGCGGCAAGACAAACGTGATCATCGGCCCTTCGGGCAGCGGCAAGTCCGTGCTCATGCGTCAGATCATTCGGCTCGAAAAGCCCGACTCGGGAAAGATCGTGGTGGACGGTGTGGACTTCGCGGGTCTCAAGGGCATGGAGCTTGAGCGGGTGCGCCGAAAGATGGGCATGGTCTTCCAGTCGTCGGCGCTCTTCGACAGCATGAGCGTGTACGAAAACGTGGCCTTTCCCCTGCGCGAGCACACGAAGATGTCGCGAAAGGAAATCGAAGAGCGCGTCATGGATCGGCTCGAGACCTTGGGCATCGGCGGCTCGCGCCACAAGTCGCCCGCCGAGCTCAGCGGCGGTATGCAGCGGCGCGTCGCGGTCGCGCGCTCGATCGTGCTGGAAACGGATATCGTGATCTACGACGAGCCCACGACGGGGCTTGATCCGATCACCGTGCAGACCGTCGACGACCTCATCCTCGAGACGGAGGCGACCTTTGGCGTGACGTCGATCGTCATTAGCCACGACATGGCCAGCGTCTTCCGTATCGCCGACCAGATTACCTTCCTCTATTTCGGTGAGGTGTTTGCATCGGCGCACCCAGCGGATCTGCTGCAGGCGCTGGATGGGCCGACGATGGAGTTTGTGCAGGCGTCGGGCGTCAGCCAGGAACTGCTCGAGCGTCGAACCAAGTAGCCGAGGGACCTGAAGGCACGGGAGTGCCGGGCGCTTCTTCCATGGGCGACGCGCTCACGGTGCTGGCGGCCGGTGCGAAGAGGCGCCATGGTTTTTCCGTGCGACGCAGACGATGGCTGGTGGTGCTCGTGGCTCTTGCCGCGGCCTGTGGCGACGATTCGGCGGCGGTCGACGCGGCCACCCCCGATGACGCGGTGGATTCCGGCGGTACGCCGGACTTGGCGCTCACGATCGAACCGGACCTTGTATGCCCGGGACCCGGCTGTGAGACGGGCGATACGGAGACCCTTAGGGTTGGCGCGGCGGCGGTGGACATCACGCCGGCCTTTGGCCCGGAGACCGAAGTCCTTCAGGAAGATCCCGGAGGCGATGGCCTTTGGGATCGCGGCGTCGACACCTACAACGACGCCAACGGCAACGGCGTCTTCGACGGCCTTTGGATCGCGGGCTTCGCCGTGGGCCGTCCCGCGTCGGGTGTTTCCGATCCCCAATGGGCGCGCGCCATCGTGATCGAAAACGGCGACACTCGCATCGGCTTCGTCAGCCTCGACTTGGTCGGCCTCTTCTACGACGACGTCCGCCGAATTCGCCAGCGCCTCGCGGACATGGACCTCGACTACCTCGGCGTGATGACCACCCATTCGCACCAGTCGCGCGATACGCTCGGCCAGTGGGGTCCCGTTCTCGGGGACACGGGCATCGCCGATGCCTATATGGAGCAGGTCTCGGCCGGCGCCGAGGCCGCCGTCGAGCAGGCCGTGGCGGCCCTCGAGCCGGCCAACATCGACTACGCGTCGACGCGCCTTCGCGATCAACCCGGAGGCGTGCGCCGCTACATCAGCGACTCACGGGACCCGCAGGTGATCGACGACGAGATTCGCCTCCTGCGCTTCGTGCAGGCGGGCGGCGAGCAGACCATCGCGACGCTGGTGAACTTCGGTGCCCATCCTGAGTACGCCGGATCGCGCAATACGCTCCTGTCGAGCGACCTGGCCCACGGCCTGCGCGAAGCGATCGAAAACGGCACGACAGGGCCTTCCGGCGAGCTGGAGGGCGTCGGCGGGATCGCAGTCTTCATCAATGGCGCCGTCGGCTCCCAGATTGGACCGAACGACCTCGATGCCCCCGTGCGCTTTAATGGCGAAGCCTTTGAAGGACGCACGCTCGAGTTGGCGCACGGTGTTGGCGCGCAGCTCGGCGCCTTCTCGCTGCAGGCCCTGCGGTCGGCGACGCGTGAGCAATCAGCGCATCTTTCGCTGCGGGTGGCGGTCCTGGAGGTCGCTGCAGAGAACACCTTCTTTCACATTGCCTTTGAAAGCGGGGTCTTTCCGACGCGGCAGCCTCTGAATCCCGATGAACGCTACACGCGCTTCAACCCGCCGCGCATCGAAACGGAGGTGGCGGTCATCGATGTGGGCCGGGCGCGCCTCCTGCTCGTACCGGGCGAACTTGATCCGGCGCTCTTCGTCGGCGGCTACGATGGCGCCTTTGCGCCGATGGACCGGCCGGTGGTCGACGAGAGCGCGGCGGTGCCACCGGACCTCTCGCGCGCGCCGGGCGGGCCCTACCTTCGCGAGCGCGCTGCGCTTCGCGCCGATGGGGAGGCGGAGTACGTCTTTCTTTTCGGTCTGGCAAACGACGAGCTGGGGTACTTCATTCCATCCTTCGACTTCGTGCTCTCGCCCAGCTTTCCCTACTTAGTCGAGGCCGACGGAGACCACTACGAAGAGACCGTCTCCCTCGGGCCGGAGATCTGGCCGCGTCTGGATGCGACCCTGCAGGCGCTTTTCGACCACGAATAGGGATGACGCTTGGGTGCGGCGCTGGCTATAACCCGGCGCATGAAGCGCCCTTTGATCGCAGCCTGGCTGATCGCGCTCGCCGTTCCCACGGTGGGCCACGCGCAGGCCAATCCCTGCGACACGCCACGTCAGGCCGCCGCGAGCTTTCTCGACAACCTTCAGGAGGGTGCAGAGAACGGGACCGAGGCCACCCGCTGCTTTGATTGGGGGGATACGCCGCGCGCAGAGCGTGAACCGCTGGCGCGCAAGCTCAAGGCCGTGCTCGACCAGCGTGGGCTCTATATCGACCTGGAAGACCTGCCAGACGAGCGCGAGCCGGAAGAGGTCGGCGACACGCTCGTGCTCAGCTCTCGCCTGCCGGAAATCGAGCTCGAACGCGGCGCACGTGGATGGCGGTTTTCGCGCGAGTCCGTCGAGTCGATTCAAGGGCTCTACGATGCGACGTTCTCCGTCGATATCGAGGGGTTCATCGAAGCGCTGCCCTCCTGGATGCGCTCGCCCTTTCTGCCTGGCCTCGCGCTCTGGCAACTGCTTGGCCTCCTGCTTGGTGTCGTTGTTGGACTGCTCGCCCGGCGGCTCGTCGCGAACGTCGTGGTGGGCCAAGGCGCCAAGCTCATCGCGCGCTCGAAACTGATTGCCGACGACAACGTGCTCAAACGCGCCGGTAAGCCCTTTGGCACGCTCGCTCTCGCCGGCGTGCTCTGGTGGGTGCTGCCGCTCCTTCGCTTCAGTGTGCGCGTCAACCAAGTGGGAAGTATCGCGCTGCGCGTCATGGCGGCGGGCGCCGTCGTCATGGTCGTCTACCGGCTGGTGGATGTGGGCGCGGACATACTCGCGCGGCGCGCCGCGGACACGGAGACGAAGCTCGACGACCAGCTCATCCCGTTGATTCGAAAGTCCCTCAAGGTCTTCGTGTCGGCCGTCGGCATCATCTTCGTGCTGCAGAACCTCGACGTGGACGTCGGTTCACTCATCGCCGGCGCATCCCTGGGCGGCCTTGCCTTCACCCTCGCCGCGAAGGACACGGTCGCAAACCTCTTCGGCAGCCTTAGCATCTTTGCGGACCAACCCTTTCAGGTGGGCGATTGGGTGGTCATCGAAGGCAAGGAAGGCACCGTCGAAGAGGTGGGCATGCGGTCCACCCGCATTCGCACCTTCAAGGAATCGGTGGTCAGCATTCCGAACGCCGTGGTGGCCAACGCCGCCGTCGACAACTTCGGCCAGCGCCGCTACCGCCGATGCAGCCTAAAGCTGGGGCTGACGTACGCCAGCTCGACCGATCAGCTGCAGGCCTTCGTCGAGGGCATTCGCGCGATTCTTCGCGCGAATGCCCACGTTCGCCAAGACGCCTACGAGGTGCACTTTCGCGACTTTGGCGACAGCGCGCTGGAGGTGGTCGCGTATTTCTTTTTTACGGTCAACACGTGGACCGAAGAGCTTCGTGAGCGGCAAAACGTGCTCCTGGAGATCATGCGCCTCTCGGAGGCGCTCAAAGTCGAGTTCGCGTTTCCAACGCAGACGCTTCACGTGCTTCGCGACGGCGAAGGCAAATCGGCGGCGCCGGCGGCGGAGAAGCTCGCGGCGATCGCCGAGTCCTTCGGTCCCGGCGGCGATCGAAGCAACGCCGACAGCGGAAGCCTGACTAGCGGCTTCTGGCCCGTCAAAGACGAGGAGTAGGCCGCTGCGTCGACAGCGACCCCGCAGGGGGCGTTGGTCCCGGGGCGCTGCGGGCACGGCGCCGATGGTGGACGCTGGCGCTGGCGAGGCGGCGCACTACAGAACGGTGGATGCGCATCAAACGTCGCTCGTTCTTGCGTGGCGCGGCCTTTGGAGGCGCCCTCGCGGGGTTGCAATACTACCAAGGGCGTTCCGCCCAGCGGGGGAGGGCGCCCGATCTCCGCGTCGGGGCGCTCGACGGATCGATGGAGGTCGTTGACCTTTCGCAGGGCGTACACGTGGTGCACTTCTGGGCGACGTGGTGTGGCGTATGCGAAGC
>JBCCRV010000113.1:0-13744 GCA_039201085.1 Myxococcota bacterium
CATCAACGCGCCCATGACGCCGCCGGTGGTCATTTCCACGGTCATCGTCAGGAGCGATCGATCGGGGCCGAGGGCCTCGACGGTCCAGGTGTTCGTCGCCCGCTTCACAAATCCGGGCATGCCGCCGCCGGTGATCTCGTAGGTGAAGGTGCGGGCGGCGTCGTCGTAGGCCACGAGCACTTCGCGGGTCTCGCCTTGGGGCGTGACGCAAACGCGCCCGCTGCATCCCGGCGATTCGGCAAGAAACGCCGGTTCGCGCACGGCCTCCGAGCGCTCCACCATACTGGCCCATCGATCGATGTGCTCGAACTCCTTCGCCGCCACTTCCCAAACGCGGCTGGCGTTCGCGCCGATCTCAACCGATTCCGATCGCTGCATTTGGCTTCTCTCCTTTTGCGGGCTTGCCCGCTCGTGCCCACGGGAAAAAGCCCCGGGGCGAACACCCTTGGGCGCGCATCGCCGCATCGATCTGCCCCAGGTGGTAGGCGTGATGGGCGAGCACGGACCACAGGAACTCGAGGCCCTGGACGCCTGCACCCGCGAAGCGAAAGGTGGCGCTCGCAAAGCTCGGCGACGGCGAACGGAACCCCGCAACGATGGCCGGTAGTGCCTCGCGATACGCGGGCAGCAGCGCCGGTCCATCGATCAACAGCACGTCGTTGCCCGGCGGACCAGGGATCGCTTCACCGGGTCGAAGGGAGGCGATGACTTGGCTCCAAAACCGCTCTGCGACGAGAAGGTGCTTCACCGTTTCGGCGATACCGTCGGACCATGAGATCTCGGCGAGGTCGGCTATATACGCGATCGAATGGCTGACTTTTGCCGCGTACAGGTCGATGAATCGATCGTGTTCTTCCCGAACCATGGAAGACCGTTGTGTGCCTGCGTTCTTGCAGAAGCCATCCGCAATGTCGCGCCTCGAACCCGCGAGAATGCAGGTATGATGACGCATGCATCTGGATTCCTGGGACGACCTGCGCTTTGTGCTCGCGGTGCATGAGGAAGGCACGCTAACGGCGGCGGCGAGCGCGCTGGGCGTCGATCAAACGACCGTCACACGACGGCTTCGCACGTGCGAGGAGCAAGCCGGCCGAAAGCTCTTTCACCGCCTTCGCGGCGGCGCCGAGCTGACGCCGGCAGGCGAAGCGTACGCGCGCGCGGCGGCGGCGATTCGGGACCAGCTATTTGCCCTCGAAAGGGAAGTTTCCGCGGAGCGGCAGGAGCTTGGACCCGTCCGCCTCACGATTTCAAACACGCTAGCGGCCCTTTGGCTCGACGAGCTCGTCGGCTTCGCCAAGGGGCGCGAGGGCCTACGGCTCGAACTGATCGTCGACGACAGCATTCGCAACTTGAGCCGAAGTGAAGCGGACGTCGCTGTACGCTGGGTCGAGCAACCGCCGGAGCATCTCGTCGGCCGGAAGATCGGCCGCATGGCACACGCGCTTTATGGCGCACCGGAGCTTCTGAACCTCTCACTGAGCGACCTCCCTTGGATTGGCTGGGAGCCAGACCTCAAAGACAGCGCGCTCGAGCGCGCCCGGCGCCAGTACTCGCCGACGCAGCCGTTCTCGCTCTACGCAAACTCGCTGCTGATCCTGCTCGAAGCCGCGCGCCGCGGTCACACGGCGATCACCTTGAGCTGCGCCGTCGGGGATGCCGATCCTGGGTTGGTCCGGCTGACCCGTCCGGTGCTGAGCGAGAAGCCCCTCTGGCTCTTGACTCACCCGGACCTTCGGCAAAGCCCGAGCGTGCGGGTCGTGATGGACTTCATCGCCTCGCTCGTGGCGAACGACGCCATGAAGCTCACGGGCCAGCCGTAGGCGGCGCACGGGCCACGCCGAGCCACGCAGTGCATTCGCCGACCCCGAAAAGCGCGCGTGACGCCGGTGGGAGGCGGCTGCATCGATGCAGCTTCGACTCGAAGCATCTCGACTGGGGCCGCATCGATCGCGCGCTAGTTCTTGGTCCATGAGTGAAAGCGCGGACCAAGCGGAGTTTTGGAACGGCCCCACGGCGCTCAAATGGCTCCAGCATCACGCGCGCCTTGACGCGCTTCTTGCGCCCTTCGGCGACGCACTCATCGAGCGCGCGAACCCGGCTCCCGGCGAGCGCGCGATCGAGGTCGGATCGGCCCACGGAACCATGGCCTTCGTGCTCGCTGAACACGTGGGCGAGAGCGGCTCGGTGCTCGGCGTCGACCTTTCGCGCGCCATGATCGACATGGCCCGGGGCCGAACTTCCTCGGCCAACCTTCGTTTCGAAGCGGCGGATGCGAGCACCTTCGCCTTTGACGAGGGCGGTGCGGATCTCCTGGTGTCTCGCTTTGGCGTGATGTTCTTCAGCGATCCCGTGGGTGCATTTCGGCATCTCCGCCGCGCCCTTCGTCCCGGCGGGCGGCTCACCTTTGTCTGCTGGCAAGCGCTCGAGCGAAACCCATGGATGTACCGGAGCGTGGAGGTCGCCGATGCGCTCCTTTCGCCTGGGTTGCCGCCCAAAGGCGACGGGCCCGGCGCGTTCTCGCTCGCCGATCCCGTTCGCATTGACCAGGTGCTAGGCGCCGCACGCTTCGAAGACGTGGAGATCGCTTCGTTCAATCCGTGTGTAACGATCGGCGACAGCCCGCGTGAAGCCGCTGCATTTATCCTCGAGATGGGACCAGTCGCGGCCCGTCTGCACGGTGCATCAAACGACGCCGCCAACGCCGTGCGGGCCGCCGTCGAGACGGCGTACGGCGAGCATGCAGGCGAAGGGGGAGTGCGCCTGCCTTCGGCGGCGTGGCTCGTTCACGCCACTTCAAAGCATGGAGCGACGTCATGAGCATTGAACTCTGGGCGCTCTTCTGCGCGCTCCTCGCCTATTGGCTCGCCCTCTTTGTGCAGGTTGTGGCCATCGATCGGCTGGCCGGCACCGCGTACGCACTCTCGAATCGAACCGCCGACGCCCATCCGGCCGTCGAACGGATTCACCGCGCCATTCGAAACCAAGTTGAAGGGCTCGTTCTGCTGGCTGGTCTGGTCGGCGTTGCGACGGCCACACACGTGACCAATGCCTGGACCCAATACGCGGCGATGGGCTTCGTGGCCGTGAAGACGGTGCACTTCATTTGCTACGCGGCGGGCGTGACGCACGTGCGCTCGGCGATGTGGGCAGCGAGCTTCTTCATCGCCACGCCCGCGTTCGTCTACGGAATCGTCAGCGGCCTAGCCCCTTGAACCGTTTACCCGCAAATCCGCGCCGGCAACGTTCCGATGCGCGACCGATTCGCCGCGCGCTTTTGTCGTAGCGAAAGGACGAGCAAACGATTCATGTGCCCACGGCTGTGCCGATCGCAGCGGCCTAACGACCAAACTGCTCGGCGAAGTCGAAGTAACAGAGGGCCTCGGCGCACAGGTCGAGTTGGGAGGCAGCGGCGTCGTTGCAGTCGGCGAAAGCGATCGCCGAGGTCAGGCCTTGCGCGACACGCATCTTGGCAGTCAACCACGTCCAGGCGCGTGATCTCGCCGGTCTCGCAGCGCTCGCCGCCGGCCGCGCAGGCGTCTTCGCACCGCCGTGGCGGCGGGGTCCTCCGCCCGCGTCAAACGGTCGAAGCCGCCATCCGCCAGGTCGCCATCCGGGGTCATCGCGGTTCCGCCGTCGCCGCAGGCTCCGGCGAAAGCGAGCGCGAAATACAGCACCGTACGGCGAGCACGGCGGTGAAAGGTGTGAGGTCTAGAGACCTGATCAGCAATGCCGCGTCGTCGCTTTCCGACGACAGCACAACGCCTGCAGCCGTCCCAACCTGGACCCCTATGTTTATAGGGGCGCTGCGGATTCGGACGCTGCATTCATCGCGCTCTCGGCACAAATCGCCGGGCGGCATTGCTGGTCAGGTCTCTAGGTCTAAGCGGTTCATGAGGTCTCCTTTTCACCGCCCTTCTGCGCCGTGTGTACCAACACGGGGCCACCGGCTCGCCGCGTGGCCAGTGCGATGGGGCCAACCCTCCCCATGCGCGCGCTTTGACCCTGACTTGGCGTCGTGGGACTCCCGACTGGCGGGAGCGGCCCCGTTTTAGGCTGGCACGCCGGGTGCAAACCCGTCGCCCATGGTTTCGCGTTTACATGAAAACTCCATGTTGCCTTACGCAACGGTGGAGACCGGCGCCGTCGACATTCCGCGCCAGCGCCGAATCGCGGTACGGGCCGATGTCGCCGTGGTCTTCGGTCCGGACCGAGGACGTCAAATGACGATCGGCGATCGGGTCGTCGTCGGTCGAAGTCGCACAAGCGATCTCCCCTTGAATGACGCAGGTGTTTCCGGGGAGCACTTCTCCCTCGCTAGCACCAAAGACGGCATTCGGATCGTCGACCTAGGCAGTCGACACGGCACGGCCGTGAACGGCGAATCGATCTCCGAAACCCTCGTCGAAACGCGCGCGATCGTGCGCGCAGGCGATTCGCTCATCACCGTGCAGCGCTCCGCAGACACGCCGTGGATGACTCCCAGCGAACCGCCCCTCGTCGGTGGCGCTGCCCTCGATGGCGTACAGCGAACGATTCGACTCATCGGCCCCACGCCGCTTCCGGTCTTGGTGCTGGGCGAGACAGGAACGGGCAAGGAGGTTGTTGCGCGTATGCTGCACGACGCCAGTGGACGGCAAGGTTCGTTCATTGCTGTGAACTGCGCAGCTTTGCCGGAAACGCTCGCCGAAGCGGAGCTCTTCGGGCACACGAAGGCCGCGTTCACAGGTGCGCAGAAAGCTAGCGCCGGGCTCTTCGGCGCTGCGGATAAAGGCACGCTATTTCTCGATGAAGTCGGCGAGCTACCGGCCAGCGTTCAAGCGAAGCTCCTGCGCGTATTGGAGGACTCGCAGGTGCGTCCCGTGGGCGCGACGACCTCGCGCTCGGTGGACGTGCGTATCGTGAGCGCGACCAATCGAAACGTTCGCTCGCCGGACGGCTTCGAGTTTCGCAGCGACCTGCTCGCGCGGCTCGCTGTCACGGAGATCGAATTGCCGCCCCTGCGCGCGCGCCGTGAAGACGTTCCAGCCCTCGTCGAGCACTTCGCCCCCGGAACGCAAGTGAGTCCGTCCGCGATGGAGGCGCTCTGCCTTCACGATTGGCCCATGAATGTGCGCGAACTGGCCGCGTGCATTCGCGCCGCCGCACTGCGGGCTGGCGGCGCCGTGCAGCTGGAGCACCTGCCACCCCGCATTCGCGAACGCAGCGCGACGGAGACGCGCGGAAAAGCGCCTGCGCAGAAGGCGCAGAAGGCGCAGAAGCGTACGGACGAAGCCAGCGTCGTCCAGGCCCTCATGGAGAGCGGCGGCAACGTTCGGCAAGCGAGCGCTGCACTGGGAATCTCGCGCGTGTACCTCTACCGGCTCCTCAAGCGCTTTGGACGACGCATCGAGTCCTTTCGCGCAGGCCACGACGAAGCTGGCACGGGTCGTGCTGAAGCAAAGGCGCCCGCCGATGCAGATGCAGATGCCGCGAAGCGGGAGATTCAGCCATGAGTTCACCCACCCAAGTCGAAACGTCGACGCCCGCCCACAAGCGTACGATCCTTGGCGTTCGTCAAGATCGCTGCCCAGCGTGCGGCGACGCGTGGGGCACGCTTCCGTTTTGCGAAGCCGACGGCACGGTGCGCGCGCCCTTCGTGCTGGCCGAACGCTACGAAGTTCAGCGCTTGCTGGGCGCGGGCGGGATGGCCTTCGTCTTTCTCGCCCGCCACCTCACCCTGGGAAAGTCGATCGCGATCAAGATCCTTCGACCGCGGAGTGATGGCCAAGAACATACACAGCGCTTTCTTCGCGAAGCCCGCGTGGCCAGCCAGCTAGAGCACGAAAACGTCGTGGGCACCCTCGACTTCAACCATGACGAGCGCTCGGGCCTGCACTACTTCGCGATGGAATACCTTCGCGGGCGCTCGCTGCACGAAACCCTTCTCAGCGATGGCGCGCTGTCGCTGGAACGCGCCCTCAGCGTGCTCGTACAGCTCGCCCGTGCGCTGGGCGCCGCCCACGAGCTGGGTATCGTTCACCGAGATCTGACGCCCAAGAACGTGGTCCTGACGACGTCGTCGGGCCGCCGCGACTTCGTAAAGCTCTGCGACTTTGGCGTCAGCCGTTCGCTTGATGCGGACGTTCGCATCACGGCCACCGGTCAGATCCTCGGCACGCCGGCCTACATGGCGCCGGAGCAGGTTCGCGGCGAGGAGCCGACGCCGGCCTGCGATATCTACGCGTTTGGCACGATCGCCTTCGAGCTCCTCACGGGCGAGTGGCCGATCGCTGGCGGATCGGCGGTGGCGCTGATCGCTCAGAAGTTGCTTGCCGCCGAACATCGCCCCTCCGCGCGCACCACCCGCGCTATTCCCGCAGCGCTCGACGATCTTGTCGAGCGTTGCCTTCGGCTCGAGCCGAGCGAACGGCCCACGGCACAGGAAGCGGAAGCAGCGCTCACCGAGCTTTTGGGGGTCGCCCCGGCTGCGGAGTCGGTCAAGCTGCCCACAAACCTCGTAGGCGCCCTTGTCGGCAACTACCGGGTGGAAGCGTTGGTCGGTTCGGGCGGCATGGGCGCGGTCTACCGAGGTGAGCACCAAGAGATCGGCACGCGCGTCGCGATCAAAGTGCTGCACCCCGAGGTCGCACAGGACGACGATGCGGTGGCGCGCTTCATTCGTGAGGCAAAGACGTCCAGCGCCATCGGTTCGCCGCACCTGCCGCGCTACTTCGACTTCGGACGCCTCGCCGACGGTCGCACGTACGCGGTCATGGACTACGTCGAGGGCGAGTCCCTCGGCGACCGCCTCGAGCGCGTGCGCACGCTCCCGCTCGCGGATACGCGCGCGATTCTGCTCCAGTGCGCGACGGCGCTGCAAGCGGCGCATAGCGCCGGTGTCGTCCACCGCGACATCAAACCAGACAACATCATGCTCACCGAGGGCAACGCGGTCCGCATTCTCGATTTCGGCATTGCGAAGGTTCAGGGCGCAAGTGCCGACCGAACGACGACGCAGGTCGGTTCGTTCCTCGGAACCCCGGTCTACTGTGCGCCGGAGCAAATCTTTGGCGGCGCTCCAACGCCGCAGACCGACCTGTATGCACTCGCATGCACGGCGTACGAAATGCTCACGGGCACGGACGCCTTCGAAGCCGAATCGATCGAAGGCCTCCTCAAGCTGAAGTCGTCGGGCGATCGCTCACCCGTCGCACAGCGGGTGGCCTGCCTTCCCGATGCCGTCGCTCGAACGCTCACGAAGGCGCTGGAGTTCGAACCCCGCGATCGGCACCCATCGCTAGCCGAGTTTGCGAAGGAGGTTGGGCAGTGGGGCGCGCCCGCTATGGAAGCCGAGCAAGCCAGCGGCGTCATCCCGAGCGCGGAGCCGCCGGTTCGCGCAGGCACGGAGCTTTCGGACGGAAGCCCAGTAGCTACCTGGCCGGCCCAGCCCGAAGTTCGCCCCGCTCGATCTCGGGCGGGCCAGTGGACAGCCCCCGCCGTCCGCGCCGCCGCCGCCCTCGCGGCGGCGGTCCTGTTGCTCCTACCAACCACGAGCGAAGGGCCGGACCTTGGGTTCGAGGGGATCGGCGCGCCGATCCCACCCATCCTGCCGGAACCGGTGGCGGTGGAGCCCGCCGCGGTCGCCGCGCCCGATACGCGCGCCCTGGACGCGCGCCAGCCCACCGAAGCGCAGCCGGGCGCCAACGATCCGAGCGCGCGTGCCGGCGTTGAAAACGCAAGCGGCGAGGAGACCGCGGCGGCCAGCGAAGCCGACGCAACGGCGGCGCAACGGAGTGCGCGTTCGGCAGAAGCAGAGGGACCGGCTGTCGTCGACGCCCCGGCGAACGGCGAGCGAGCAGCATCGCCGGCGGCATCGTCGCGTCGAGCGCGAACGCCGCGCCGTGCCGCGCGCCCCCAGAGTGCAATGGCAACGCGTCCCGCGCGCCCAGGAAGTGCAATGGCAGCGCGTCCCGCACGCCCACGAAGTGCGATGGCGTCGCGTCCCGCGCCTTCATCCGCGCCCGAACGCCGCCGCTCGGGCCTCATCATCGATCCCTTTGCGGACCACTAGGCACGATGCACCACCCAACCGCACACCGATTCGGCGACACCTACGTTTCCCAGCGCGTGAACCAAAGCGCCCACGCCACCGTCTACCGCGGACGTCGCGGCGACGCGGATGTGGCGTGCAAGGTCTACGCGGCGGACCGCTCGGCGCGCCTCGATGAACGCATTCGGCGCGAATGCGCCCTGCAGTCGAGCATCGACCACCCATGCCTCGCGCCCCTCGTCGAATGGGGGCGTACGGAAAGTGGCGCCGCCTACGCCGTATCGCCTTGGATCGACGGCCCAACACTCCGAGAGCGGCTGAACGCGGGCCCGATCCCGTGGCCCGAGCTCCGGCCCTTGGCGGCGGACCTCGCGGGCGCCCTTCGTGCGATTCACGAGCGCGCCGCCCTTCATCGCGACGTCAAACCGTCGAACGTGGTTCTACGCAGGCCTGCCCCACCCGAACGGCGTGCGCGCGCCGTGCTGCTCGATCTCGGGCACGCGCTACTTAGCGACGAAACACGGCTGACGGCGACGGGCATGACCGTCGGCACGCCGGCCTACATGGCGCCGGAACAAGCGACGGGCCAACCGGTGGACGCGCGCGCCGATCTCTACAGCCTCGGTGTGGTGCTCTACGAAGCGCTTACGGGCCAGCGGCCCTTCATCGGCACGACGCTCGCGGAAATCGTGGAGCAGTGCCAGACGCAGCCGATCGAACGCCCCTCGCTACGAGGCGCCGATGTTCCGCGGAGCGTCGAGGACCTGGTTCTTTGGCTCCTGGAAAAGGACCCGCAGCGCCGTGCGCCCAGCACCCACGTTCTGATTCACGCCCTCGCCTCGACGTCCGCCTGAAAGACTCACCATGCTTCGTTCTATCTTCCTCTTCCTCAGCACCGCTCTCGTGTGGTGCCATCACGGGATCGCCTTTGCGCAGTCCGCCGACGAATCGCGGGCGCGGGCCCATTTTGCCGAAGGTCAGGCCCACGCCGAAGCGGGCGAGTATGAAGAGGCCCATGCGGCCTTTGCGTCGGGCTTCGCGCTGAGTGAGCGACCGCTCTTTCTCTTCAACATGGCGGAGGCGTCGTTTCTGGGTGGAGACCAGGACGCGGCCCGCGGCGAATACGAGCGCTACCTTCGAATCGACCCGGACGGCGTTCGCGCCGACGCGGCGCGCCTGCGTTTGAGCGAACTGGGTGTCGAGGTCGAAGCGCCGGCCCAAGCGGCGCCTGCCCGGTCCAACTGGGCGCCCGCACCGGATGTGCGACCGGAAACGGTGGCGGCAGCACAGCCCGTCGAGAGCGAGCCTCGTGATGGCGAATCGGAATCCGTTCCCTTACGGCGCAACTGGAAGTTCTGGACGGCGCTGGCCGCCGGCGTTGCGGTCGTGACCGCCGGCGTCGCAATCGGCGTGGCCGCATCCTCCGGCGGCGGCACGCAATGCGGCACCAACTGTTGGGACCTTCGGTAGTCGAACCATGGGTAGCGTCATGATCAAGCATCTCTTCATTGCAGCCCTCCTTTCGCTTCTGGCGTGCACGAGCGCGTCGTCCACGGGCGTGCGCTTGGCCATCGGCTACGACCGGGAGCTGACGGGCCTGGAGGTCACGGCGACCGTGGACCTCCCCGGCGAAGCACCCCAAGTCCGTCCTTCGGCCTTTGTGAACGAGCTGCTGATTCTCCTTCCCGACGACTGGGACGGCCGTAGCCTACGGCTTCAGGTGAGCGGCCTTTTGGACGGCGAGCGCGTCGCCTACGGCGAATCCATCGTGCTCGTTCAGCAGGGCCGCGAGACGCCCGCGCCCGTCCTTCTTGCCCGCCTACCCTGCGGCGATTGGTGCACGCCCGGCAGCACCCGCTGCGGCACCGGCGCAGGCGGTGAGGGCGTGCAGGTCTGCGAGCAGCGCGACGCCGATGGGTGCTTCGAATGGAGCGAGCTTGCGGCTTGCGGCGCCGACGCACCCTTCTGTTCGCTCGGCACCTGCGGCACGGAGTGCGTCGACGAATGCGCCGCCGGCGAGGCCCGCTGCGCCGGGCCCGGCGGCGTCCAGCAGTGCGGCGACTTCGACGGCGATTCGTGCCTCGAGTGGGGCGAAGTCGTCGCCTGCGCAGACGGCGGGGCCCTCGCCGACGCCGTCTGTGGCGCCGGCGCGTGCCGCGCGCAGTGCGTCGACGAGTGTGCCCTTGGCGAACGCGCGTGCGCGGACGGCGGCACCGTCGAATGCGGCGACCGCAACCGCGACGGCTGCCTCGAGTGGAGTCCGGTAACGCCGTGCGCGCCCTTGCCTTCCGGCGAAGCCACCAGCTGCGAGGCCGGCGCCTGCGTCGGCGTGTCCGCCTGCTCCGACGAGTGCGCCGGAAACGTTTGTACACCCGACGGACGCCTCAGCGAGTGCGGCAACTACGATCTCGACCCCTGCCTCGAGCCGAGCCCCGGCACGAGCTGCGTGCCCGAAGACCCCTGCATGGAAGGGCGCTGCACCCTCGCCGGCTGCGAAGCGGTGCCCGTCGTTTGCGAGGATGCCCCGCCGCCCACCTGCGCCGGCGACCGACTCATCGTTTCGCAAGCCGTCGGCACCTGCCGCGAAGGCACCTGCGACTATTCGCCCGCCAGCACCGTGTGCCCCTTCGGATGCATCGACGGCGCTTGCCGCGGCGGCTGCGACGGAGTCGTATGCGACACTCCCCCGGCGGCGCGCTGTGACGGGAACGACCTGATCACTTTCAACGCCCTAGGCACCTGCGCCGACGGTGCGTGTGGCTACGGTTCCTCGTCCACGACCTGCACCCATGGCTGCGAAGCAGACGAATGTCTGCCGCCCCCTGCACTCTGCGGGGAAGACCAGCGTGTCCAGGGTGGGCGATGCGTCCCCTGTCCCGCCGGCGAAGTCAACGGCGCGGGCGACGACCCCACTAGCGCAGACACAACTTGTGTTGTCTCTGATGCATGCGCTGTCGTCCTTGGCGTTCGCTGCGACGACTTTGAGGAGGCATACGTCAAAGCGTCGAACCCCGACTCCTTTGATCGGTTTGGATTTAGCGTGGCCACGGATGGAACCCGCATGGCCGTGGGCGCTCCTGATGAAAGCAGCAATGCCATTGGCGTTGGCGGCGACGAGTCCGATAACGAGAGCGAGAGTCGCGGCGCGGTCTACGTGTTTCGCCGAACGGGAACGCGCTGGATGCAAGAGGCCTATATCAAAGCGTTTCCCTCGCCCCTGTTCGAAGAACTGGGTGTAGGAGACCCGAGCTTCTTCGACCGCTTTGGCACCACCGTCGACGTCGACGGCACCACGCTTGCGGTGGGAGCGCCGGGCCACGAAGATTCGCGAGGCGCGGCCTATATCTACACCTTCTCCGGTGGGGCGTGGCGGCCGCAGGCCTACCTGGAACCGCCCTTCACGGACGATGCCGCCGAAGAGTTTGGGAGCACGTTGGACCTTGACGGGAACACTCTCGCCGTGAGCTCGCCCAATAGCCTGCCGGCGGACGGCGGCGGTATCGACTACCCGGGCGCCGTCTTCATCTTTCGTCGTGCGGGCAACGAATGGAACGTCGAGGCGTCGCTCAGCGCGAGTGATTTCGACGATGAAGATGACTTCGGCCGATCGCTCGCGCTTGACGGGGACACGCTTGCCGTCGGCGCTCCAGCGGAGGACAGCGCCGCCCGGGATGTTGACGGCAATGGAACGAACAACAGTGCAAGCAACGCGGGCGCCGTTTACGTATTCACCCGGTCGGGCACGCGCTGGAGCGAATCCGCGTACCTTAAGGCGTCGAACGCCGATGCAGGCGATCGCTTCGGCTCGTCGGTCGCGCTAGACGGAGATACCCTTGCTGTCGGCGCGAGCGGTGAGGCCAGTGACGCCGTGGGCGTAGGAGGTGACGCGGCACGCAACGTGGCGGATGGAGCCGGCGCCGTGTACGTGTTTACCCGCTTAGACACACGCTGGGTCGAGTCCGCATACCTCAAGGCGTCCAACACGGACGCCGAAGACGGGTTTGGTGCGGCGGTGCGCGTAGAAGGCGACACGATCGTCGTGGGCGCTCCAGGAGAAGATGGCCCAGCCAGGGGTGTGGAGGGAGATTCCGTCAGCGACGCCGCCGTCGACTCCGGGGCCGTGTACATCTTTGTGCGCAGCGGCGGAAGCTGGAGTGAGCGTGCGTACGTCAAAGCGTCCAACACAAACGCCGGCGACGAGTTCGGGGGAGCGCTCGCATTGTCCGGTGGGCGACTCGTGATTGGTGCCGTCGGCGAACAAGGCGCGGAAGCTGGCGTCGGTGGCGACGAGACCATCAACGGCACCGTACTTGCGGGTGCCACCTACGTTCGTGTTCTGGGGCCGTGACGGGACAGGTGGAGCACGCCCGTGCCGGACGCGCTCGACTATGCCTCAATGGAAAGCGTTGGTGGCGGTCAACACGTGGCCCCCTACTACACGACGCGGCAGGCACGGGTAGCGAACCCGTGCTTATCGCGCGCGAGCCGTGAAGGCCTGCGCAGCGCTACTGCATCTGCTGCATGAGCTGCATGCCGAGCTGCAGTGCGCGCGAGTAGTCGCCGGCCATGCGCAGCTTTCCGCCCATGAAGAGCTGCTGCACGTTGACCTCGCCGTTGCGTGCGGCTTCGAGGTCGTCGAACTTGATCGTCGCCGTGAACTTCGGTTCGACGGGGGGCTCGGGCGCATTCAGCCCGATGCGCACGGTGACGTTGCCGAGGTCCGGTACGTCTTCGGCGATCACGTGAAACTCGAGGCTGTCCGCGCCCAGCGCGTCCTGCAGGCGCTTGCTCGCCGTGCCCACGGCGCGCTTGGCGGCGAGGCCCTCTTCCAGCTCGCCGGCGTCTTCGGCTTCACCGAGCAGCATGCGCATGGCGTCGCCGGGCGCGGCGACGGCGAGGTTGATCTCCGAGGGATCGGGCGCGGCGTCGAGCACCGTCATCGTGCCGTCGGCCACGCGTAGAAAAACTTCGCCCTCGCCTTCGACGTGAAGGGCCACGGCGCCCGTAGCGCCGCGCACGTCTTCCAGGGCCGCGGTCTTGCCCTCGGCTTCGAGGTCGGCGACGCCCTTGGCGAAGAGGGCGGGAAAGGTTTCCTTCAAGAAGGTGATCGGGTCGTGGGCCATCGGCGGGAGCCTACCAGGCCTGTTCGCGGCGCCGCCGGAAAAAACGTCGGATCGTTGCCGCGCCTATTTCGGCTTTCGAACGCGCATCCTCTATGCTGGATCGGTGACACTGCGCATCGGCATCGTTCTCTCGCTGGTCGCGGTGGGCGCCGGCGCGCAGGTGTCCGATACGGCGCCATCGGATTTATATCGATCCGACTCGGCCGCGTATCTACCGGCGCCAACGTCCGCTGAGCGGGCCCGCCTCGCGGGCGACGACGCGCTGCCCGAACCAGAAAAGTGGAAGGCGCGACGGGATCGACGGGACGATCTCCGAGCGCCCGTGAGCGTGGGCATTGCACGGCTTCGACGGGACCGCCTTGGACTGGGTCGACTGATCGTCGCCGCCAAAGCCGTACGCGGTCGTCCCGAGGCGAGCTGGGTGACGGCGCTGAAAGCACTCGGCGTTCCGCCACCCTCCCTTCCCCTCGCGTGGCCCATCGATGGCGGCCGCTTCGGGCGCGGCGTTGCGGCAAGCGAAGACGGTCGCTCGTCCCACCACCGGCACGCGCGCGGCCATCGCGGCGTCGACATCACGGCGCCCACAGGAACC
>JBCCRV010000114.1:0-13741 GCA_039201085.1 Myxococcota bacterium
CCATGATGTAGCGGTAGCGGGGCGCGGCGTCCTTGCCCATCAGCTCTTGCAGGAGCTGGTCCGTCTCGAGTTCGCCTTCGATGATGACGCGCTGGGCGCGGCGGCGGCGCGGGTCGAGGGTGGTTTCCCTGAGGTCTTCGGCGGGCATTTCGCCTAGGCCTTTGAATCGGGAGATGTCCGGTCGGGCGTTCTTCGCCAGCGAGGCGAGGATGCGATCCCGATCGGCTTCATCGAGGGCCCAATGGGTGTCCTTGCCCACGTCGATGCGAAAGAGCGGCGGCATCGCCAGGTAGATATGACCGTTGCGAATCAGGCCTGGCATGAGGCGGTAGAAGAAGGTCAGCAAAAGCGTGGCAATGTGGTGGCCGTCCGCGTCCGCGTCCATAAGCAGGAAGATCTTGCCGTAGCGAAGCTTGCCGATGTCGAAGGTCTTGCCCACACCGCAGCCAAGCGCATCGACGATGTTCTGCAGCTCTTTGTTCGCCAGCACCTGAGCTCGGCTCGCGCGCTCGGCATTGAGCACCTTGCCGCGAAGCGGAAGGATCGCCTGCGTGCGCCGGTCGCGCCCCTGCTTTGCGCTGCCGCCGGCGCTGTCGCCCTCGACGAGAAAGAGCTCGCTTTCGTCCGGGTCCGTGCTCTGACAATCGCTGAGCTTGCCCGGGAGCGTCAGCCTTGAAGTCGCCGTCTTGCGCTTCACCTGCTTGACGGCGGCGCGGCTGGCGGCGCGGGCACGCGCCGCAATGACGATGCGCGCAATGATCGCGTCGGCCACCGTGCGGTTGTCGAGCAGCCATTGCTCCAGCGCCGTGCGCACGGCGCCTTCGACGGCGGGGCCCACTTCTTGGTTGTTGAGGCGCGCCTTCGTCTGACCCTGAAACTGCGGCTCGGCGACGTACACGCTGAGCATGGCCACGAGGCCTTCGCGAATGTCTTCGGCGGCGATCTTCACGCCCTTGATCTTCACGTCGTTGACTTCGACATACGTGCGAATCGCCTTGGAGAGCGCCGACTTCAGGCCGTTTTCGTGCGTGCCGCCGCTTCCCGTAGGAATGCCGTTGGCGAACGTTTCGATCCGTTCGTCGCTCGCCTCGGTCCACTGCAACGCGAGCTCCAGGCGCACGTCGTCCGGGCCCGATGGTTCGCGTTCGAGGGTGAAGGGTTCAGGGTGGACGGGCGGTTTGCCGCGCTCCGTGATGCGCCGCGCGAGAAACTCGACGATGCCCTCGGGGTGTTCGAATTCTTCGCGCTGACCTTTGTGGTCCTTGAAGACGATCTTCAGGCCCTTGTGCAGGTAGCTCTTGGCCTCGAGGCGCTCACGAATGCGGGCGGCGTCGAACTTCGCGCCCTTCCCGAAGATCTTTGCGTCGGGCCGAAAGTGAATCTGCGTGCCGCGCTTGCTCGTTTTGCCGCCGCGCTTGAGCTTGGTGGTCGGCGCGCCCACGGCGTAGCTCTGCGTGAACGTTTTGCCGTCGCGCCAGACGGTCGCGCTGAGCTCCGTCGAAAGGGCGTTCACCACGGAGCTTCCGACGCCGTGAAGGCCGCCGCTCACTTGGTAGTTCTTGCCTTCGAACTTACCGCCGGCGTGCAGCGTCGTGAGGATCAGCTCAAGGGCTGAACGCTTAAACTTCGGGTGCTTGTCGACGGGAATGCCGCGGCCGTTGTCGCTCACGGTCGCACCCTTGAGGTCCTTGTCGAGCTCGACTTCGATGCGTGTCGCGTGCCCGTTGATCGCTTCGTCGACGGAGTTGTCGACGATCTCCCAAAGAAGGTGGTGGTAGCCCGTGGCGTCCGTACCGCCGATGTACATCGCGGGCCGTTTGCGAACCGGCTGAAGTCCTTCGAGGACCTCAATATCACTGGCCGAGTAGGTCATCGTCCCTTCCTACCTTTGCCTTCGTCGGGCGCGGGAAAACCCGGAAGCGTCGGCTCCTGAAGCACGACGCCGCTCAAGGCCCCGCGCTTGAAGAGCTCGAAGCCCTTTCCGCCGCGCGAAACGCGGTCGTACTTTCGCGTGGTGATGCGGTACTCGCTGCCGCCATCGCGTTTCACGATGAGCGCGTCCGCGTCGCTTGTCAGTACCTGGGCGCCCACGACGCGGTCGTCCCTGTGAAGCTTGATCAACAAAACGCCCTTGCCGGCGCCACTTAGCAGGGAGACTTCGTCCGCGTCCGTCACGAGCGCGCGTCGCTTGGCGGTGGCGCACGCCAGGGCGTCACCCTCGTCGCATACGCCCACGTACACGACCTCGGTGCCGGCGGACGGGCGCGCGAACTTGCGCCCGTTGCGCGTCGAAGGCTCGCGATGGCTACGCAGCGAAAACCGCATCGCATAGCCGCCCGAGGTGACGGCGACAGCGTAGGGCTCCTCCGGTTCCGCCGCGTCCTCGCTCGGTGTCGGAACGGCCATAAAGCGTTCGTCGAAGCACATCATGGCGACGATGCGTTCGCCATCGGCCATCTTGAACATCGACTGAACGGGCTGACCGTAGCCGGTGGTCGCGGGCACATCGACGATGCGCGTGACGTACGCTACGCCGGCCGATGAAAAGAGCACGAGCGGCGCACGCGTCGAGCCCGCCACGACCTCCATCGCCACGTCTCCGTCGCGCACGCGCGTTGTAGACACATCTTTCACGCGCTGCTGGCGCTTGATCCAGCCTTGCTGGGTCAGCACCACCATCGCGTCTTCCTCCACGATGAACGCCTCCGCGTCGAACTCGGGCTCGTCGAGGTTCTTTAAGATGCGCGTGCGTCGACCATCCACGTAGCGTTCCTGAAGGTCGTGCAGCTCCGCGCGCACGAGCTTCCAGCGCGCGTCTTCGCTCTTGAGCAGCGCCACGATACGGCGCGCTTCCTTTTTCTTTTCTTTGAGCTCGTTGCGCAGCTCAAGGATGGAGAGCTTCGCGATGCGATGAAGGCGAAGCTCGAGGATCGCGTCGGTCTGGAGCTCGTCGAGCTTGAAGCGACGAATCAACTTCTTCGCCGCGTCAGCCTTATTCTCCGAACGACGAATGATGCGAATCGCTTCATCCAGGGCGTCGAAGATCAGAATGAAGCCTTCGAGAATATGAATGCGCTCGCGTAGCTTCTGCAGCTCGAATTCGAGCCGCTTTGTCACGACCTCGAGGCGAAAATCGAGAAAATATCGAAGCACGCTGACGAGGTCGAGGCGACGCGGCGCGGCGACGTCGGGCTTCGAGGTCGGCACCAGGCACGTGAGGTCAACGCTCACCGATCCCTGCAGGGGCGTGTGCTTGTAAAGAAACGCCATGACGAGCTGGGAGTCGGCGCCCTTCTTCATTTCGCACACGATCCGCGTATCGTCCGTCGACTCGTCTCGCACGTCGAGCAGCGCGGGCATCTTCTTCTTCACGATCACATCGGCGATCTTCTCGACGACGGCCCCGCGTTTGACGTCGTAGGGCAAGGAGGTGATCACGAGCTGCGGATTCTGCCGGCCCTTCCCTTCCTCCACGTTCCATTCGCCACGCAAACGCAGGCTGCCCTTGCCCGTGGCGTAGACCGCTTCGATCTCTTCCTTGCTTGAAATTAGCTCGCCGCCCGTCGGAAAGTCTGGGCCCTTGATCGTCCGCAGCACCTGCTTGAGCGACATTTTCGGATCGTCGATCAGGCGCACGCACGCCTTCAGAACTTCGCCAAGGTTGTGCGGCGGAATCGCCGTGGCCATGCCGACGGCGATCCCCTGAACGCCGTTGACGAGAAGGTTGGGAAAGCGCGCCGGTAGGACGACCGGCTCGAATTTCGTGCCGTCGAAATTCGGCCGAAAGTGCACAGTCTTCATGCCGAGCTCAGCCGTGAGTTCGTCGGCGATCTTGTGCAGCCGTGCTTCCGTGTACCGCATGGCCGCCGCCGCGTCGCCATCGGGCGAGCCGAAGTTGCCGCGGCCGTCCACGAGCGGCACGCGCATCGAAAAGCTCTGCGCGAGCCGAACAAGGGCGTCGTAGATCGACGAGTCGCCGTGCGGGTGAAACTTGCCCATGACCTCACCAACGATGGCCGCGCTCTTTCGATACTTCGCGTCCGAGCGTAGGCGCATCTCGTTGTGCATCGCGTAGAGAATCCGCCGCTGAACCGGCTTCAGTCCGTCGCGCACGTCCGGAAGGGCACGGCTACTAATGACGCTCAGAGCGTAGTTTAGATAGCGACGCTGCAGCTCCTCGCCGAGCGGAGCGTCCTCGACGTCGAAGAGGGCGAGCGTCTCGTTTTCAGCGGGCTTCTTCTTGCGTGGTTTTCGGGCCATGGGTTCCTTCGGCCGCCTGTGCGCCCGTTCAGGTCCGAAGGCCTACCAAGGTAGCTGGCGCGGAACAAGGATCACGCACGACACCGAGTCGAAGCAAAGCGCCGACGAGGTGTCCCCTTGCCCGTGCCCTTACGCCTTTCGTTCACGACATCGAGTCGAAGGACGAACGAGCGCACAGGCGCGGCTCGGACGCGACGACGCGCCCGCCGCCCAACCTAGCGCTGGTCGAGCAAGCCGACGAGCTTCAAGGCGCGCGCGTCGTTGGGCGTGAGCACCAAGATCTGCTCGAGTGCGGCACGCATGCCCATGATGTTCTTTCGCTGGAAGAGTCCCGAGGCGAGCTGAAAGAGCGTTTCACGGGCGAGGTCGTGGCTTCCCATTTCGAGATGGAACTCGGCGATGCGCCGAAGCAACAAGAGGTCACGTGGGTACGATTGCCGCAGGGCAACCAGCCGCCGCGCGACCTCTTCGTCGTGGCCATAGCGAAGGAGCACGCCCATGTCGGCCATCATGCGCTCGAGCTCACGGGGCGGGATCTGCCCATCCTCGGAGGCTTCTTTCGCTGAGCTCGGGGCCGGCGGACGAACGGACGCCACGTCCGGCACCAAGCGTACGGCCTCGTTCTTCTGTGTGTGCAGGCCAGGCTCGCCCGATTGGGAGCTGGCCGAGCGCACGTCGCGCGTGGCCATCTCGTCCGAGTCCCGCGTTAGGTCGGGCACGTCACGGCTGGAAAATACCGCGCCCTGCGTGGTGATCGGCTGCTCCGCCGCAGCGATGAGTTCTTCCTCGAGGCCCTGCGGCGCTTTGAAGGATGGATCGGTCACCTCGGAGGGGCCGAGCGGCACCAGCTCCGCCAGCACGGTCTTTTGCGACGGATAATCGTCTCGGCTGTCCGGTGCGGCGCCAAGGGCAGTGCGCGCCTGCCCCGCGACAGCGTTCGCGTTCTCAACAAACGCCGCGAAGATCCGATCCACATCCGGCAAGAGCGGAAGGCTCTCCGTCGCGGTGATCGGCGGCGTACCGGGCTGCGTTGGCTCACTCACGAGGACCCGGTTCGTTCATGCGATCGCAGCACGCTGCGAACCCTGTCGCCTTCCAGCGGCCGCCGCAAGCTACTCGTCGATGGGCTGATCGCGAAGCTGGTCCTCGGCCCAGGTCAAAAACGCGAGCTCATTCTCGAATCGGGGCGTTGGAAAGCTCTCGGAGCTCACCCGCTCGAGGCCGGCGCCGGCGACGGATGCGAAGCGTTCAACCACACGTGGCCTAAACGCCGCACCCAATCCAGGAAGGACCACCGAGAGGCGACGGCGGTACAAAAACACCGTGTCTTCCCGGCGCAAGTCTTGACCGAGGGCCTCTAGAAGCGCGGCGTACGCACCGTCCTGCGCCGCGCGCAGCGTAAACACCATCACAGAAACGGCGCCACCCGTACGCTCGGCGGCACGGGCATGCTGACGCAGACGCTTTCGAAAGTAGCGCCCCTCCAGCACGGCGGGTTCGTCGGCGGGAGGCTCGGTCGCGATACGCAGGATTTCGGCCACCTCTTCCGGCGACCAGCGCTTTCCGCCCGTGGCCTCGCGCGCCGCTTCCGTAATCTCCGAAGCGAACTTCGCCGCCAAGGCCGGCTCGGCGCGAATCCTATCGTAACTGCTGTCTTTTAGGGCCGTTGCCGCTCCCACCAGGCGGATGGCTTCGGTGACCGTCGTCATTAGGGCGAGCTTAGCAAATCCTCCACATGGGGCGCCACGTGGACGGAAGCGCCGCGACGATTCGCCACGGCGCGAAGTGACCAAGTAGTCCTAGCGGCTGACCGTGTGACTGCCCAAGCCACCGAGTTCATCGCGATCGAACTGCTCCCACTCCGCACTGGGGTCAAAGGCATCGCCGAAGTTGGTGTCTCCTTCGACGATGGTCGCGCGCCGGCGCAGCGTTTGATCCGCCGCGCTCACGCCACCGCCTTCGTAGTTTTCGCACGCGCCCGACGAGAGCTCACCGCCAAACGAGTCCACGAGCGAACCGCCGCAGGAAAGCTCGAAGCCGTCGTTGCCGTTGTGGTTGATCACCTGCACCGAAGGCGAATCGTCGCAGGCGCCTGGGCTGGCGATGCGGCTGTTGCAGATCACGTACGTCTCGCCCGGCGCCAACGAGCCCGAAAGCGTGTGCGAAGTGCTGGCACCGGAACCGCACGTAATTCGCAGCGTGAGCGTACAATCACCAAGATCGACGGTGTCGCCCGATGCGTTAAAGAGCTCGATGGCCTTGTTGAAGCCCGAGCCCTCGACGTACTCGCTAATGATCAAGCTCCCGGTGAGGGGCGGAAGGTCCGGTCCGACCTCTTCGATCGCCATGTCGGGACCCATCTCCGGCTCGGCGTCCATCCCCGTCTCGGGCTCCATATCCACGCCCATGTCTGCGGCGTCGGGCCCTACTTCATCCATGGCCATGTCTGCGTCCATGCCGACTTCGGCCACCCGCATGTCCACGCCCATCTCGACGCCCATGTCCGGCTGGATGCCGCCGCATGACCCCGCACGACAGCTCGATCCCGGGGGACACATTACACCGACGCACGCCGCCTCCAGCGAAACGACCAAGGTCACCGTGCGACCGTCGGCAAACTGCGATGTGAGCTCCGAACGAATGCGCTCTTCGACCCCCAGAAGACCGACCACGGTGACCGCAACAAGCTCACTCGAGCTGTTTGCGGGCCGCACCGCCAAGGTCTGGGGCCAGGTCCCGTCGACGGGCGCCTCAAAGCTCGCCATTTCGCCGGTGTCCGCGCCCGTAGCCGTGATGCGAAGCGTATCGACCGTACCCGCGGGCAGCTGGCTGCCGTCGACGGATACGAGAATGGCCGTTTCATCGACACAGCCAAGGGCGAGAAGAAGCAGGGGGGCGAGACGACGCACGCCGGGACGCTACCCCGTTTTGACAGGGGCGGCACGTGTCGGAATTGGGAAAAAATGATTGATCGGCCCATGGCCCGCTCCGAGGCCCGGTGCGGAAGCGATCGCGCCGTAAACCCAAGCCTTCGCACACCGAACGGCGTCGCCGAGCCCTTCGCCCAGGGCCAGACGCGCCGTGATCGCGGCGGAGAGGGAGCAGCCCGTTCCGTGCGTATGTTTTGTGTCAACACGCGGTGACTCAAGGCGCTGGACGCCCTCGTGGCTTACCAACACATCGAGGGCGGCACCGCTTGCGTGGCCGCCTTTTAGCAGCACCGCGTTTGTCCCGAGGTCCAAGAGTGCACGGGCGTCATCGACGGGATCGGCGTACGCGCGACCGAGGAGCGCTTCCGCTTCGGGGAGGTTTGGCGTGATAAGCGTCGCTCGGGCGAAGAGCCGTCGCAGCGCGCGCCGACCATCGGCATCGAGAAGCGAATCGCCGCTTGTGCTGACCATCACCGGATCGACGACGAGCGGAAACGTCGAGCCTTCGAGACGGGCCAGCAAACACTCGATCGTCGGCGCCGAACCGAGGGCGCCAGTCTTGGCGGCCGCCGGCGGCATGTCGGAAAGCACGGCACGTAGCTGACCGTCAACCATGGACTCGCTCGCCGACTGCACGGCGCTCACGCCAAGCGTGTTCTGGGCCGTCAGGAGCGTCACCACGCTCGTGCCATACACGCCATGCGCGTGAAAGGTCTTCAGGTCGGCTTGAATTCCCGCTCCTCCCGAAGGGTCCGAACCGGCGATCGTGAGGGCCGTAGGGTGCGTCATCACGCGAGAGCATTGAGCGCTCGCTGGCCGCCATCAAGGCCCCGCTGGCCACCGCCCAGCACGTGGCGTATGCCAGCCCTCGTGTTTCGCGCGTTCCTATGGGGCCTTCTGCTGGCGCCGCTCGCCTGCAGCGACGCACAGCCCGCGCCCGCGCCCGTCACCGAAACGCCCGAGCCCGAACCGGAACCGGAGCCGACGCCCTTCGTCGAACACACGATTCAACCGGGTCAGACCCTCTGGGACATCGCTCGAGCCTACGACGTCTCGATCGACGACATCATGGCCTTCAACGAGATGCGTCAGCGCGACGTGCGACGCCTTCGCGCGGGCGGCACCATAAAGATCCCCGGCGTCACCGAGGCGCACGAAGTGGAGCGCGTGCAAGCGGTGAACGTGGAGTCGCTTCCGCCGCTGGAAGACGCGGCGTACCACATCCTGCGCAGCGGCGAGACCCTCTGGGACATCGCCCATACGTACCACTGCACGCTCGGTGAGCTCGTGGAACGAAACGAGTTTTCCGACGACGACGTGCGCAACCTTCGTCCTGGTCGCCCGATCATCGTCCCCGGCATCGACCAATCGGACGTTCGGCAAGACGACCGCGTCCGCAGCCGCGCCCTGCGCCATACGGTGCAGCGCGGGGAGACGATTTGGGACCTCGCCCGCTCGTTCCGCGTGTCCGTTGCGGCGCTCATGGCGACCAACGGCCTGAGCAATGACGAAGCCGCCAACCTTCGGTCCGGTCAGCGCATCGTCATTCCCGGCGGTGCACGCCGCGGGGGAAATGACGAAGCGCGCCCGCTCACGCGCCGACAGCGGCAGGCCCAGCGCGTCGCCGAACGACTTGGCCTCGGCAGCGTGCACGTCGCCCGCGAACTCATGATGGGGCGCGTCGAGCGCCGATGGATTCGCGCGGCGCGCGGTCGCCCGGACCGCATGCCGGGCACGCTGCGCTGGCCCGTTTCGAACGGACGCTTCGTGCGCGGCTATGGCAGCGGCGAAGGCGGCTATCACCTCGCCGTCGACATCGCGGGTGATCTCGGCTGGAACGTGCGCGCTTCCGCCGCCGGCATCGTCGGCTACTCGGGTGACGGCGTACCGGGCTACGGCAACATGGTGCTCGTCATCCATTCCGGTGGATGGGTCACAATGTACGCGCACAACTCGGTCAACTTCGTCGTGGCGGGCGAACGCGTGCCCGCCGGCGGCGTGCTAGCCGAACTCGGCAGCACCGGAATTAGCCGCGGACCGCACGTGCACTTCGAGTTCATCGCCGACGGCAAGAACTGCGATCCCGCGTCGCTCTTCCGCCCCGGCGTGCGCCATGCGTCGCGCCTCGCACGCATCGAGCAAACCCGATGGATACGCCCTGATGCTCGTCCGGAAGCGGTCCAGTGCGCGCGACGCCGTCGCCACCCTCGAAGCCGCTGGGTAAGCAATGAGTGAGCCCCGCGCCGCAGGTCGCGGCGTAAGAACCGCGCTAGCAATTCCGTCGCGAGGATCTTGAGCTGTGGCGGAAGTCGCATGCACGAACGAGCTCAACTCGGAGCTTGTTGAGATGAGGGGATGGCCGAAGGCCGCGTGCGCTCGCGGTGAGGCGGCTACGGAGGTGGTTAGGCCAAGAGCTCACTCAGCGGCCCTTGGGCCATCCGCGTTCGCTCGTCCTCGCCACCAAAGTCGTTGAGGTCAAGGCCCGCGAGGTGTCCGACGGTGTTCCACAAGTTGGAGACCTGCCGATGTTCCGCGGCACCGATCCCCGGGTAGACGACCGTTCGCCCGCCGCGCCGGAGTCCAAGCGCTTCGCCGCCGAGGATAAGGGCCGGAAAATCACTTGCTTCCGAATGATGCTTCTCACCCGTGTCGGGCAAGTAGATGAGGGCCGTACGGCTCAACATATCGCCGCCGGCAACGTCTGGAGTGCGAGCTAGCGCTTCGGCCATCCGAACCATCGCGCTAATCTGCACCGCGGAGATTTCATGAATCCGATCGGCCAGGTCCGGATTGTCCTCCGACTCATGATGCAAACCGTGGCGCTTGAGGCCCTCAAAGGCGCCGCCGTATGCAAGGTTGAACAACCCTTCCCCCCCTGTACCAATCGGAAGAACCGCCACGTTCGTCAGGCCGCCGATCAAGGCAGCCGTCGCCAGCTCGGCTTGATGGGCGAAACGCTCAAGGGGGTCGCCCGTAGGTGAAAGGCGCTCGGGTACCGTCGAGAATTCAAACGCATCCAGCGCGCGCTGCCGCTCAATGAGCACTTCAACGGACTCGGCGTACCGCTCGAGCTTCGTGCGTTCATCGCCCGAAGGAAAGTCTGCCAAGGACAGTTCAACGCCGCGACGCACCGTATCGAGTGTATCCGTTCGCTGGGCGAAGGCGCGCGGGTCGAGCGCGCGGGAAAAGAGGATGCTCTGCGCAACCTGCGGTGAGAGAATGACCGGCGTCGGGTCGTCCTCGCCGGCAGCCGTCACTCCGAAGTCCAACGTACGGGCCGTGTTCGCGACGCCGAGCCGAACGACGTCGAAGGGCGTGTCCTCGCGTACGGCAGGCGCGACGACCGCGTCGATCGTCGGACCGCCCGGCGCCGAATCCACGGAGCGTGTGCAACTCAAACCGCCATGAAAGTTGCTGTGTCCCCCGCCTGAAACCTTCGATGAAAGGCCGAGAACCACCGTCGCCCTATCCTTTAGCGAACGGAGGCTCAAAAGACTCTTCGCCTCCTCCAGGTCGGGTGAAACGACCGCGAGCGCACGGTCGTGACGGTACTGCTCGAACCAATAACGCCGGCTGCCGATCGGGGACGCCATCGTCGCGTCGAGCGCCGCACGCGCGCTTGGTGCGAGAAGCGTCACCGGCTCCAAACCGTTGCCCTCGACGAAGAACACGAAGCGGCGACAACCGTCCGTGGCAGCGCGGCTGATGTGTCGGAGGAGCGGCAAGGTCGCTAGGGCCGACGAGGCAAACGCCACCTTGACCAGCGAACGTCGACCAAGCTTTGAATGCCCGCTCATGGCCTGGACCTCCGATGGGAAAAGGTGGGACTCGAGATAAACGCCTCGACCATGGAGAAAAATGAACCGTCTTCATCCAGCGCATTCTCCATCGCAGCCAGGGTGCAGGCGTCCTCCAACGTTTCGTTCCGCCCCGCGAAATAACGAAATGCCTGCCGTATGAACCCACGTCGCGCGTAGGCAGACTCGGCAAGGGCCTCGATGAACTCACGCGTATTGCGGTACGTTCGGTTCATGCTCGGATCGGGCAGGTTCGTGATCACCGCGCTCGAATCCACGGACCGACGACCGCCTTCACCCCGGTCAAAATCTCGAGCGAACCCCGCGTGGTTGAAACTCTCAAAGGGATGGCCGAGCGAGTTCATCAACGCATGGCATCCGGCGCACGCATCCCGTCCTTCGGCGCCCGTCGCCCGAAACACCCGCTCGCGTGCACTCACGTTCGGATCGGACTCCGCTAGCTGAGCATTGACCATGACGAACGCCAACGAAGGAACGGTCTGTGAGAAGAGCCGCTCGCGGATCCACTTGCCGCGATGAACGATGCTTGGTCCATCTTCAAAGGCGTCGCCGTGGGACGCGAGCCATGCCGGGTGGGTGAGAACGCCGATGCGTTCGTCCCGGGCAAAGGTACGCCAACGGGCTTCGCGCGTGTTTGCAACGGCCTCGTCGATCGCAAGACCGTAGGCCGCGCCGTACCCGCTAAAGTCGCGGCCTTCGGAGAGGTCTTCGTTGGACGGCACGGAAAAGAGTGTCGTGGTCATGAGGGCACGAAACACATCCGTACCGGCCTGATGACTCTCGATGACCGTTCGCGCGACCACGTCGTCCAAAGCTTCGTCATAGCGCGGCTGGTACCCTCGCTGGCGCGCGCTCGTTCCGGAAAGATCGTCTTGGATAAACGTGCCGAACGAACGGTTTGCCGTGAAGTCGTCACGGTTCGAGGTCGCGCCTGGCGTTTGCTTAAACTCGATCGCCTCGTAGTCGAGCCATTCGCGAAAGAAGCGCATAAGGTTCGGTGCAATCCAATACGATCCGCGCGTTTCCGCGCGCCGTACGCTGGACGAAAAGTCACCGCCGCGCCGAACTTGCCGCAGAAGGTCTGGACGCTCGTCATCGATACCAAACGCGTAGCGACGAAAGAGCACACGACGAACCTCCGCGTCCGCAATGGTCCCGTCCGAAGCCGCTTGCCGAATGGCAGCGTAGCGACCTTCGAAGCGAGTGGAAAAATCCGGGTGGCTCTCGCGCACCTGAGTCTCGTCAAAGGGCACGCCCACGGGGTGGTCCGAAAGCAAGCTCGCAAAGGCGAGCGCGAGTTCGTCCGCGCTAAGCGCTCCACCCTCGCCGAGCTCAGACCGAAAGAGGCTGCCTGGAAGCAACATCGCAGCGGTCACAACTTGGCGAAGCGACTCCTCGACGCTGGAGTCCGGCGCGTCGAGGGCGTCGTCGAGCAGCGTACGGATCAAGGCGGTCTCCTCGGACGAGGGCGTGCGAAACAGGGCCCGACGCCTCAGGAGCGTCTCGACGTAGCGCGTCCGGCACTCCGCCGACGACGGCGAATCGAAGATGCAGGAAAAACGCTCGTCGTCGTGCAACCCAACCAGCTGAGCTCCGCCGCGTTGTGTCCAAGGGGCGGTCAGTGCATCGCTCGACAAGAAGAGCAGGTTCAGGGTGGCCTCGTCGACGGAGAGTGCGTCCGTATGGGTCGAGTAGAACTTGTCAGACTGCAGGGCGGCGGTATCGCCGTACTGCGACCCAGCGCGCAGCAACTCCGACCCGAGAATGCGTCGAAGCCGAGGAGCGGTGGCGCTTGCCGGCTCGGCCTCGCTGCAGGAAAAGAGTTCGCTTTGTGCCAGCGTGTTCGGATCTACGTCACCGGGCGGCGGGGGTAACTCGATGTCGCATTCGGTATCTGCGCCAGCGCGAATCCACTCGCCGAGGACGGCGATGTCCTCACGCGGCGAAGACGCACCGAGGGGCATCAAAGCGCCGCCGGCAGCGCCCTGCGTTCCGGCGATCTTTCGGTAGAGCCAACTCCCGTCCGGATCGCCCGGAACGATCAGGGGTTCATCGACCCTCTGACTTCGCAGCGTTGGAAGGTCCGCGAAGGACGTGCGGTTCAGGGTTGGGTACGCGCCGCCGCCGTGGCACGCGGCGTTCCCACATTGCGTCTCCAAGTATCGAATCACCGGAGCCTGTTCGCACTGCGGTAGCGCGCCCAACTCCGCGGCGGGAGCGCCGTCTTCGGCGCCACCATCCCCCCGATCCACGAGAGGACCCGGCGGTTCACCGGTACCGTCGGCAATGTTTCCAGAGCAGCCAGCGCAGAACAGAATGAGCGGAATTGCCAGACGACTCACGTTGCCTCCGATAGAGCGACCAACGCAGATGAGCGCCGTGGGACCGGCCGGTCACGGTTGTACGAAAAATGCACACTGAGCGTACCGAGGCCCTCCCTTCGACGTCAATGCTAAACGTTCGCGCCTAGATGGTACCTCCACCCCAGGGGTTTTGATGATCGAGGTCGGCGTCCGACGCAGGACACGAGCGTTTGCAAGGAGGAGGGCCAGCGAGATCGGCGGGGAGCGGTCAAAATCTCTGGGTTGAGGTACTAGGGCGCGTGGATCATCAGAGTCAAAAGCGAAATGTTGTTGAGTATTTAGCTCATGGATGATCTGTAGTTATGGATGCCACGCTCTGGACGACACGGTCTCACGGATGATCAATGGCGACGGCTGAAGCCGCTTCTCC
>JBCCRV010000115.1:0-13687 GCA_039201085.1 Myxococcota bacterium
ATCCAGTGCAGCAGCGAGCCAGTTCATAGCGACCTCCATCGAGATCGCTCCATCCTGATCCCCTCTCGACTCCGACGAAAGTCGCTTCGCAAACCCCCAATTATTTCAATTGCTTAGCCGCTAACCGATCGGCATTGCTTTTAGACCGCTTTTTCCATGGCCCGACGCCCGGACTGGCGCTCAGCCCGTTCGTTCGGGCGACCGCCGGGTGACGAAGGGCGACGGACCTGCTAGCCGTGCCCCATGACTGAGGCGTTCGAGCGAAGGCGCACCTTTGCGATCATCAGCCATCCGGACGCGGGTAAGACCACGCTGACAGAAAAGCTCCTTCTGTATGGGGGCGCCATTCACGAAGCCGGAAGCGTCAAATCGCGGAAGGCGAAGCGCTCGGCGACGAGCGACTGGATGGAGCTCGAGAAGCAACGCGGCATCTCCGTCACGTCCTCGGTCCTTCAATTCGAATACGACGACTTCCGCTGGAACCTGCTCGACACGCCCGGCCACAACGACTTCTCCGAAGACACGTACCGGACGCTGACGGCGGCGGACTGCGCGATCATGATCCTCGACGCCGCCAAAGGCGTCGAGCCGCAAACGCGCAAGCTCTTTCACGTGTGCAAGAAGCGCGGCATTCCAATCGTGACCTTTATCAACAAGATGGACCGGCCGGCGCGCGATCCCTTCGAGCTGACAGCCCAGGTCGAAGAGGTGCTTTCGATCCAGTCCTTTCCCTACACCTGGCCCGTCGGCAGCGGCGATCTCTTTCAGGGCGTCTACGACCGGCGAAGCGGCGAGATGCTGCGCTTTACGAAGGAAAAGCGCGGCGCCGCAAAGGCGGCAGTCACCGCCGTCGACCTCGGCTCGAAGGAGCTGGACGAACTGCTGGGCGAAGAGCCGGCGCAAACACTCCGGGACGAGATCGAACTGCTCGATGGCGCCGGCGAGGAATGGGATCCGGAAGCGTTCCTTCGCGGTGAACTCACGCCCGTGTTCTTCGGCAGCGCGCTGACGAACTTCGGTGTCGAGCCCTTCCTGAAGACGTTCGAAACGCTCTGTCCGCCGCCGGGTCCACGTAAAGCCGGCGACGTCGAGGTGCGCCCCTCGGACGATCGCTTTAGCGCCTTTGTCTTCAAGGTGCAGGCGAACATGGACAAGTCGCACCGCGACCGCATCGCCTTTGCGCGCATCTGCAGCGGACGCTTTGAAGGCGGTATGCGCGTCCAGCACTACCGCCTCGGGAAGCAGATTCGCCTGAACCGCGCCGAGCAGTTCTTCGCCCAGGAACGCGAAACGGTGATGGAAGCCTTCGCCGGCGACATCGTCGGCCTCTATGACCCAGGGCTCTTTCGCATCGGCGACACGATCAGCACCGGCGGCGAGCTCTCCTTTGACGCCGTGCCGCGCTTTTCGCCGGAGCATTTTGGGCGCCTTGAGCTCCTCGACCCGCTGAAGCGCAAGCAGCTTCAGAAGGGCATTCACGAGCTTGCGGAAGAAGGCACGGTGCAGCTCTTTCGTGAGCCGGGCCGTGAAAAGGATCCGATCTGCGGCGTCGTGGGCCAGCTTCAGTTCGACGTGCTCAAGTTCCGCATTCAGCACGAGTACGGCGCAAAGATCGACTTCACCCGCCTACCCTATCAGTACGCACGCTGGGTCGAAGAGGAGACGAGCACCGAAGAAATGGATCGACGCCGTATTCCGCTCGCCGTGCTCGATCAGGACGACCGGCCCGTCGCGCTCTTTCGCGACGAGTGGGAGCTCGGCCGCGCCCAACGCGACCACGACGATTGGACCTTTCGCGACACGGCTCCGATACGTCGTGCCTAAGCGACGGCTCAAGGCGCCGCGCTGAATGCTCGCTAGCGGTCGTCGTTCGCAAGGAGGCGGGCGGCGTTCTGCGCCGCTTCCGCGTCCGTGAGCGCGATGTCGTAGTAGGCCGCGTATCCAATCGTGCCCTGAAACGCGCGGTCGCCGCGGTCCGAGGCGCGATCGGAATAGCGGTTGCCGATGCACGTCCCGGAATTCGGGTTGTTGTTGATCGTCGAACCGAGCGGTACCGTTTCGCCCACTTCGCCAAAGGCCGCGCCGTTGTCGGTCCGTCGAACGCCGTCCACAAAGAGCGTGGTGCGACGGCGCACTTCGGGCACCTGACTGTCCACGGTAAGGGTGAAAACGTGCCGTTCGCCGTAGGGCACTTCCCAAGTTCCCATCGCGTAGTTCACGTCGTTCATCGAAAAGCGCACGGCCGGCGTGTTCGCGGGGTCGCTCACGCCACGAACAGCCAGGGAGAAGTTCCAGTTCATCCGGTAGTCCGTACCGAGCAGGCGGCTTTGGTTTTCCGTGGCGTCGTCGACACGAACCACGACTTCGATCGTGCCCGTGAAGCCTCCATTGAGCGCGCCGGGAAGGGGAGAAGCATCGGTCGTGCAAAAGCCGTCGTCGGCGCCAGCAACACCAAATGCCAGGCCACGACCCGTCGGAAGATCGACGACGCTAACGTTGGCCGTGTCCAACGGAAAGAGCGGCATGTCGAGCGTTCCAACGGGTATGCGCGGCTCGCTGAGCCCCGTTTCCTCCAAAAAGTAGCGGGCCAGCAAGCCGCGATGAACGAGGCCCGCTCCGAGCGGATCGCCCATATCCGGCTCGGCCATGTCAACTGCATCGGCCGCATCCATGGTGTCGGCGACATCGGACGCGTCGGCCGCATCCGCCGCGTCTGCGTCGGACAGATCGGCCGCGTCCTCGTCGCGCGCGTCCATCGCTCCGTCTTCTATTGGCGCGCCCTCGGCCACGGACCGGTCCACGGGGTCCGGGTCCGCGTCTGCCGGACCCAGATCCGCGGCGTCTGTCGTGTCCAGCGACACGTAGCCGCAGCCCGCGAGAACGAAAGCCGCCCAGACGAGGCACGTCCAAAGGCGTGTGGTCCGAGTCCCTTCGCGCACGCACGAAGGGCGCACCCGCTGGCTCGCCGTCCTCGCACTTCGCTCCACTCCGCCAGCGTACACCAGCCTGGTGAAATCGTCCTTCAAGGCGATCCACCGCGGACCCGGCGAACGATCGTCGCTGGCGAGCACCCCTTGGCCCGTCCGGGATTAGACGTTCATGCACATATGGGCCTACCGGTCGTCGCTGAGGAGCAGCCGCTCGGCGTTCGTGCGCACTTCTTCCGCCGTCAATGCGGACTCGTAGTAGGCCCCGTACCCGATAAACCCGGCGTGGCCGCGCTGCCCGCTGAAGCGGTTACCGAGGCACGTACGTGACGTGGGGTCCATGTCGATGATGCGGTTCTGCGCGAGGGCCGTATCCGCAACGCCCTCCAGAAGGGCCTAGTTCTCCGGAACGCGCGTTCCGTCCACATAGAGCCGCGCGCGCTCCTGTGGATCGGCTTCCCGGGTGTCGAGCACAACCGTGAACACGCGGCGCGGACCCACGGGCGCGTCCCAGGCGCCGATGATGACCGCGTCCGCGTTGATGGCGAAGTGAATTTGGGGGTCCACCTCCGAACTTGGGCTGATGCGGCGGACAGCCATCGAAAAGCTGCGAACGTCCCGCACATCGGTCGTGAGCAGGCGACTGCCCAGGCGGGACGCGTCCTCGATGGACGCCACCACTTCGATCGTGCCCGTTCGGCTTCCGCGGAGCACCTCAGTAAGCGGGCTCGGCTCGGCAAAACAGTACCCGTCGTCGTTCCCCGCCGTTCCAAAGGTCAGCCCACGACCGGTCCCCGGATTGACCTGACCCAGATTGCTCGCATCGAGCTGCACCAGCGGCATGTCCAGCCCGACCGGAACGCGTGGATCGTCAAGGTTCGTCTCCTCGAGGAAGTAGCGCACCAATAGACCGCGATTGACGAGCGCGCCCATGACGCCGCCGTCGGGACCCGAGTCTTCGCTCGTATCGGCGCCCAGGTCGACGGGCGCCGTGTCCGCTTCGCCCGTCGCATCCAACGTTCCATCACGCCCCGTGTCCTCGCTTCGCTGATCGGGTTCGGCGTCTTCCGCCTGCGCTGCGTCGGTACGTAGCGTCTGACCGTCCAAGCGTGCATCGGGCGCATCGACGCTTACGTGGCCGCACCCGGCGAGCAGCAGGAATCCAACCAACCGGCGAGTACGCCACGCCCTGCTCATCCATCCCCGGCCCACGAGTCAAAAAGGCTAGTGGAAATCGAATCGGCACGCACAGCGCCTTGACGCGGACGCGGAAAACACAAGGCAGCCCGGGCGGCGCCCAGAAAAGGCGCGGACGTGGATTCGACCGGGCCGGATCCGGCTTCTCTCGGGGCGCCAAAAGCGGTATTACGGTTTCACCGTTTAGCGAGAAAGACACTTCATGACTGCGCGCGAAGACATCGAATCGTACCTCATGCGTTCCAACCTCTCCTTCAAGAGCGTTGGCGACGATCCAGAAGACAGCCTCTGGCTCGTTCAAGATCCGAACACGCAGGAGAACATCGTCGTTTCACTCAGCGGACCGGTGGTGGTGTTTCGCGTGCGCGTGATGGAGCTCGAAGGTGTTGCCGACCGCTCCGGCCTGTACGAACGCTTGCTGCGCTTGAACGTGTCCGACATCGTGCACGGCTGCTACGGCATCGAAGACGACCACGTCGTGCTCACGGCGGGACTCTTCGTGGAGAACCTCGACTACAACGAGTTTCAAGGCACCGTAGACGACATGACCCTCGCCCTCACGAATCACTACGAATCGCTGGCCACCTTTCGCCCCCAAGGCGCGGTCTAGCCCTAACCTCTTCTAGCCACTCCGTACGTACCCCTAAAGGATTCGCCATGGGTTTTTTCGGCCGCCTCGCCACGCTCATCAAGAGCAACCTCAATGACCTGATCAGCAAGTCGGAAGATCCCGAAAAGATGCTGAACCAGGTCATCTTGGACATGAACACGCAGCTCGTGGAGGCGAAGAAACAGGTCGCTAAAGCGATCGCCGACGAGAAGCGCCTGCAGAAGCAGTTCAAGAGCGAAGAAGGCGTCGCCGCCGACTGGGAGAAGAAGGCCATGATGGCCATTCGCGCGGGCGACGAGAACCTCGCGAAGGAAGCCCTTCTTCGAAAGAAGGAACACGACGCGCTTTCACAGGCCTACGGCGACCAGTGGAAGAAGCAAAAGCAGGCGACAGACCAACTGAAAACGGCCCTACGCGCGCTCAACAACAAGATTGAAGAAGCGAAGCGCAAGAAGAACGTTCTGATCGCGCGCAAGCGCCGCGCCGAAGCGATGAAGAGCATTCAGGAGACCATGAGCGGTCTCTCGGACACAAGCGCCTTCGATACCTTCGACCGCATGTCGCAGAAGATCGACCAGATCGAATCGGAAGCCGAAGCCGGCGCCGAGCTCGCCGAAGACTTCTCCGGCGACGTGCTCTCGGACCGCTTCCGCAAGCTCGAAGCCACCGCCGGTGCCGACGAGGACCTTGAAGCCCTGAAGCGCAAGATGGGCCTCATCGAAGACGAAGCGCCCGCCGTCGAAGCGCGCGTCGAAGCCTCCGAAGAAGAAGAGATGTCGGAGCAGGAAATGGCGGAGCTGGAGGAGGCGCTGGCCGCTTTGAAGGAGCGCGAGATCGGTTAGTCAGCCCGCCAGGCACCTCCCGACTCGCCAGCATCGTCATCGACGGCTGGCCCGCCGACGCCTTGATCGGCGCCGCCGGTCTCGAGCTTCTGGTCGGCATCGCCGTCGCCACGGTTGGCTACCGGTGCCGAGATGCAGAGGCACGCACGACGAAATGGGAACGGTGATTTCCCTCCGGCACCGCTTGTCTTGCTTTGGTCCGTTCGCATCGTGGCCGCATGCAAACGGAAACGGCACTTCGCTCGCCGCCCGAGCTTCCTCGAAGCCAGTGGGCGGCGCATCCGAACTACCCCTCGCAGACCTTGCTCCTCGGCAGCCATGCGAACTTCCTTCGGGTCAACGCGTACCTGGTGGAGGCGGCAGAAGAACGAAGCTCGCCCGCGTGGGAGCTCGAGCTTCTTTACCGCCGCTGGATCGGCGCGATGCGCAGTCATGAGCACTACGAGGAGCACAAGCTCTACCCGTATCTTGGGCGGCGCTGGAGTGTGTCCTTCAAGGCGGCCGAAGAAGGGCATGCGTTGCTGCACGAAGCGCACGACGCGGTGATCGAAGCCTTCGCCGCGCTTCGCACCGATCCGGCCAGCCAGGAGGGATGGCGAACGCTGAAAGACGCGCTGTCAGCCCATGAGCGTGTGCTCTCCGCGCACCTTGAACTCGAGGAGGAACTCGTGATTCCCCTGCTTCTAGGGCTCGAGCGGGAGGAGTTTGAAAGCTACATGCATAGCTCGATCAAAACGCTGCTCGACGGTTTTGAACGGAACGATAGCTAGCGTTCGGTCGAGCGTCGGTTGAAGGGGCGCTGCGCTTAAAGGCGCGGCGCCCCTTTGCCTTGGGTTGAGCGCTAGTTCACGAAGTCGAGGGTGATCCATTCGCCGCGGTCCGCGGGCCCTCGGCATGCGTGGGCTAGCCGCTTCGCCGGCTCGGCGATGAAGACGGCGTTCGTTGCGGTGCCTTGATCATCTTCGGCGTAGCGGTTGATGCTTAGGAGGCCGTCGCTTCGGTCGGCGAAGACCGCTTTGAGGCCTTCGACATCGAGGTCCGTCGAGAGGCGTGCGCCGAGCTTGGCAAAGCGCGCCTTGCTGCTTTCACCAACGACTTCGCCTTCCTTGGCCTGATGGGCTTCGGCCAAGCAGTGGTTCGTGCGAAAGACGGGCGCGTCCGTGGCCTCGCGAAGGAACTGGCCGTTCGGTGAAGCTTCCCACTCGAACTGCTGCGCTTCGTCGGCGACCCAGTAGGTGTGGGCGCCCGAATGGGGTGCCGTTTCGATGACGACCTTGGCCACTTTGGCGGACTCGCAGCGAACGCTGCGGTGCAGAATCGATAGGTAGCCCACACCCGGCTTTGATCCGTAGGTCTTGATGTTGGTCGTACCGACGGTGACGCCCCGTTCGTTGATGCCCATGAGCGTGAGGCAGCCCGTGCAGGTGACGCTCCACGTCTGCAGGCCTTCGTCGGGGATGCGCCGAATCGCCACGATGAAGTCGATGTCCGGCGGATTGAGATCCCAGGTTTGGCCGGCGATCGGCGCGCCCTTGGCCGGAAGCAACACGCTGCTGCAGCCTTCGTCGTTCAGCTTCGTCAGCGGCGCCCCGCTCGGCGCGCGCAGTAGGACGGCGTCGCGAAAGTCCGTCATGTTCGTCGCGGTGAACAGGCGATCGAGAGGCACGCCGGCGCCCTCGGCGAGACCGGCCATTTCGGCGTAGCCTTCACGGTCCCAGCCTTCATAGAGCGCTAGACCCTCCCGGCCCACATCGATGACCTCGGTCCATCCGTCAGGCTGGCCGCGGTCGGCAAAGTAGCCCCGCATCGCGTCGAAACGCATCTCGATGAAGCGCTCGATGCGCTCCCGAAAGGCCTCGCCTTGGCCGCGACCGAGTTCACGCGCGCTGCCGCGAACCGTGAGCGTTTCCAGCTGAAAGGTGGTCATGGCGGAAATGTAGGGCACGAGGCCCGAGGGGCGCCAGCCTTGACACGTCCGATCACGAGGCCATAGTGCCGGCCGATCATGCCGACCTACGACTACCAGTGCGACGCCTGCGGCAAGTCATTCTCCTTGGAGCAGCGCATCACCGAAAAGCCGAAGAAGAAGTGCATTCACTGCGGCGCCATGAAGGCGCGGCGCATGATTTCCGGCACAGGTAACTTCGTGCTCAAGGGCGGAAACTGGGAGTCGGACCTCTACAGCGGCGCGTCCAATCGCTCGAGCTCAAGCAGCAGTTCGAGCAGCAGTGATAGCTCATCGTCTTCGGACGAGTAGCGATACCACGATAGACGTCCAACCGAGTCCGCTGGAGACCGCTATTCGGCTGACGGACAGTCCGTGCCGCACTGCTGGGAACCGTCATCGCACTCGCCTTGGGTGAAGGAGAGGCACGAACGGTATTCGCATTCACCCGGATCGCCACACTGGAAGTTGCAGTCTCCGAAGAGCTCGCAGCGAAAGTCACAGCGAACGCCCTCGTCGCAGACCATCGAGCAATCACCCGAGCGGCATCGAAGGTCCGTTCGACCAGAGGCCGAGACGGTGCATGATTCGGCTCCTTCGCAAAGCACGTTGGCTTCGGCACCGGTAGCAACGCTGATGACGCACGTCGCGTTTTCGCGGCACTCCACTTCACAATCGTCGTCGCAGTCGATGCGGCATGTGCACTCGCCGCGGCAAAGCGAACGGTTCCCATCACGCATCAGGCAGTCCGATGGAGCGTCCGTCGGTGCGTCGATGCGTTGGTCCACCGATCGATCGGTCCGCTGATCCATCGTCCCGCCATCACTCATCCCCCCATCGGGAAAGGCAAGCGGCTCGCAGCGCCCCGCGTCGCAACGCTCCTGGTCACTGCAGTCTGTGCACGTCGGCGAAAGTAGAATTGGAACTGGGAGCGATTCGCCCACCTCAAAGTTCGCTGCGGCGCGGCTACGCACGAGGGACGTACTATCGGCAGCAAGCGCCTCGGCTACGAAAACTACGGGTCCAAGCAGCCCTTCCCGCCATGCAAAGTTAGCCGTCATCGGAAACGACAGGAGCTGGGCGTCGAGCGTCACCGTACGTACGTTGCCACCGCGCGTTGCGGTTACCACTACCGCTGCGACCTCGTCTTCCGGAAAGGTGGAATCAACCTCGACGATAAGCTCCGTCAGCGGCGGTGTGGATTCACATCCAACCAGGGCGAGTACCGGAATCAACCACTTCATCGAAAGGGACTCGCTTGGCCGTCGGCATCGGTGCGCCTCGGGTAGGCGGGTTCCACCAGCACAGCACCCACCAGTGCGGCGATGGCACCTGCGGCGACGATACCGATCGCGACGGCTACCCCCCTTCGCCGACGCCGTTCGCGCCGCTCCCGTGGCGTGAGCGTCACGTGTTGCTCGGCTGCCTGCGCCACCTCCTCAGGGGTCGGTACGCCGGGCGTGAGCTCCACGAGCAATGTGCCGTCTTGGCCCTCCGCAAGCCGCGTGCGGGCTTCCTCACCGCGCCGCGGGCCGTTGCGAAGCTGTGCGACATGCTCGCCGGGATCGACGGCGAAGAACACGCCGACGAGCGCCTCTTCGAGCTGTTCGCCATCCAGATAGACTTCGCCTCCACCACTGCGCTCGATACGGAGCCTTGCCAGGCGTGGAACGATCGATTCGACGGCCCCCTCGGCGGCCCGCCTCAGTTCACCGGGTTCACTCAAGCGTGCGGCTTGGCGAAAACGCTCAGCGGCAGCGATGAGCTCGCCGCGTTCCTGGTGGGCTTCTGCAAGGTTGAAGGCGACCACAGCGGAAGGCCGTAGGGCCAAGCTTCGTCCGAGTCGGTCGACGGCGCATTCAAGGTCCCCCGCATCGATGCACTGGATACCCTCGTGAAAGAGATCACGCGCCGCCGTAAGGCCTGCAGCGCTCATGTCTGACTGGGCGGCGGCCGCGGTAGCGCCGAGAAGCACCACGCTCCATGCGAGCACGCACGCGGGCGCGCGGCGAACGTAGAACCTGTGCGATTCGGGTAAAACGGCCATAGCAAAGCGAGCGGGTACGCCCTTCCTTTGTTATGCCATCCCGAACGACAAAAAGTCTCAATAATCCAGCGTGCGAAACCGACCGGCGCGCGAACGCGCGCGCATGGACGCACGCATCATTCCCGTGGGGCGTGAACGCGCGTCCCGCGAACGCGAAGCGCGCGCGGGCGCGTTCATTTGAGAGTGCGTTTCCGTGGCCGGTGCGTCCGAAGGCTCCGGATCGGCGGTTTGGTCCACGGGCTCAACGCCCGACGGGCTTACGACCAAAGGGCTCGGCGCTTCGGCCGCACTTGGAGGCGGGGCTGTTGCCTCTCCCACTTGCTCCGCGGGTGCTGACCGCGCCGTAGCCGTTGGCGCGCTCGGGGCGGCAAGACCATCATACGAGCTAGCGACCTCGGGTTCACCCCGCGACGCCACGACAACTCCGACGCTAGCGACGAACGCCAAACCACCAAGCAGCAGCGCCGCGCTCCGTCGACGTTGGCGGAGAGCGGGAAACCCGTCGGCGGTCTCATCGTCCGGGTCGAAGGTAGGAATCGCGCGCTCGCCGGACGTCGACATGGTCCGCGTGATCGCCATGGCTCCCGTCGTTTCATCTAAGCGTGCGCTTAGACCGGGCACAGCCTCAACGAGGGCTGCGGCCATTCCACGCGCGGACGGGAAGCGATCGGCGGGATTCTTCGCCAGAGCTTTCATCACCACGTCCGAAAGGGCCGAGGGTACTCCAGCCCGAACGTGCGGTGAGCGCGGTACATCACGCATGATGGAAGCAGTTAGATCCGCGATATTACCCTCATCAAAGGGCGGCTCCCCGCAAAGAAGCTCGTAGAGCATGACGCCCACGGAGTAGAGGTCGGAGCGGCCGTCCACATCGAGTCCGCGCGCATGCTCCGGAGACATGTACATCGGCGTGCCGAAGACATGACCATTTGTGGTCACTGCGGACACGGTGCGATCACCGAGACGGCCCAGGGAAATCCCGAAATCGATCAGCTTGGGGAAGAACGAATCGCCATCTTCAACCAGCTGCACGTTGTCGGGCTTAATATCGCGATGGACGATGCCCGCAGCGTGCGCCGCGGACAACCCACGCAGGACGGTAATGCAAATCTGAACGGCCTCGGATTGAGCAAGCGGAGGCCCGTTCACCATGCGTGCTTGAAGCGACTCGCCGGAAAGAAGCTCCATCGCAATGAAGGGCTGACCGTTGTGCACACCGTAATCCGTGACTCTCACCACCGCAGGATGCTGCACCGCCGCCGAGAGCTTCGCTTCGCGAAGAAAGCGCTGCTGCTGTTCTTTCGCATCGCTTGCACTTCGCACAAGCTTTAGCGCAATCGGACAGTCCAGTTTTTGGTCGATGGCTTCCCAAACGCCGCCCATTCCCCCGCGACCGATGCGGCGAACCAGTTTATACCGTCCACCGATCACCCGACCGCCGCCCCCAAGCATGGCGTGTTCGCTCTGCGAGCGTGGTTCCACACTGCCAGGATGCTTCAACGGGGCATCGTTCGCCAAGACCTTCCAGCCTGGCGGCTGGGCGCGTCGCTTTGCTGTGGACCCACCTCCGGCCATTCGGCTCGCGAACGGCGGCTCGAAGCAAACTTCAAGGTGGAGGACGGCAAACGGACCGTTCCATTTGTGCAACCGATGGGGAGCGCGTCTCGCCGACGAACCGTGAGCTGAAACCAGCCCGTCCGACGGGAACGGAGTGACGATGCGAACGTTTTCTCTCCTTCATACGTGTTCGATGAACGCGACGTCCGTGCTTGGGCGATCCGATCGGGCGCGCCAACGCGATCGGTCCACGACTTCGCAGCGTTGAAGCGCGCGTACCTACGCCGACTCGAGGAAGTGCAAGGCGATCGTCTTTCGGCCCCAATCGTCGAAGCGGACCGTCGCTTTGGGCGTTGCACCCATGTCGACGTGCTCGATGCGGCCTACGCCGAACTTCCGATGGCGCACGCGCATGCCCTTGCGAATGCCGAGGTCGTCTCCGTCGCCGTAGTCGATGTAGCTTTCGCCGCCCCCGCGCGGCGGCACGTACCCGCTCGGTGCCGCGGGCGAATCCCACGGGTCCGCCTGGTAGCGCGGCTGGGGCTTGGGCGCCGCCGACTCGCCGCCCGCGCCGATGAAGTGGCCGTCTTCTTCGGGCACTTCGAGCAAGAAGCGCGAGGGCGATCCGGGCCGAAGCTGGCCGAAGATGCGCCGCATGTCCGCGAAGGAAAGGATCAAGCGATGGCGCGCGCGGGTGAAGGCGACATAGGCGAGGCGTCGCTCCTCGGCGAGCTCCTCCTCGTCGGCAGAGAAATCGTTGCCCATCATCGGGAACATGCCCTCTTCCAAGCCCACGACCATGACCGTGTCGAACTCAAGGCCCTTCGCCGCGTGCACCGTCATCAAGGTGAGGCGAAGGGTTTCGTCGTCGTCCTGGCGATCCGTCTGCAGGGTGATCTCTTCGAGAAAGTCGGCCAGCTCGGCGTCGCCTTCCTGCAGCTCGGCGAACTCTTGAATCGAGCCCGCAAGCTCCTCGAGGTTTTGAATGCGCGCGTCCGCTTCGGCGGTGTTTTCACCCTTGAGGTTCGCCACATAGCCCGTGTCCGTCAGTACGGCGCCGGGCAGGTCTGCCAGCGGCAAGCGTTTTGCGTCCTGGCGCAGGCTTTCGAGAAGCTCACGAAACTCGCCCAAGCGGCGTTTGGCGGCGGCGCCGAAGCGCGCGTCCCCTTGGGCGTGGGCCAGGGCCGCGTAGACGCCCTCGCCGCGCTCGGCGGCGAGGTCGAGGAGCCGGCCAATGCTCGTCTTGCCGAGGCCTCGGGCGGGCGTGTTGATGATGCGCAGCAGGCTGACGTCGTCGTCCGGGTTGTGCAGCACGCGGAGGTATGCGAGCAGATCCTTGACCTCGGCGCGGTCGTAGAAGCGCAGCCCACCGACGATTCGGTAGGGGATATTCGCCGCGCGTAGGGCCTCTTCCAACACGCGCGATTGGGCGTGCGTGCGATAGAAGAGCGCGATCGAATCGAGCTCCTCGCCCTTCTGCTGGAGCTCGCGCACCCCGCTCACCACCAGGCTCGCTTCGACCCGTTCATCCTGGGTGCGAACAACGAAGACCTTCTCGCCCTCGTCGTTGTCGGTCCACATCTCCTTCGGCTCGCGATCGAGGTTCTTGGCGATGACCGCATGCGCCGTACGGAGGATGCGCTTGCTCGAACGGTAGTTCTGCTCAAGCTTGATGAGCTTGGCGTCGGGGTAGAAACGACGAAAGTCGAGAATGTTGCGGCGGTCCGCGCCGCGCCATCGGTAGATCGACTGGTCGTCGTCGCCGACGACCGTGAGCTTTCGGTGCACGCTCGCCAGCGCATTGACCAGGCGAAGTTGGGCGTGGTTCGTGTCCTGAAACTCGTCGACGAGAAGGTGTTCGATCTGGCTGCTGAGATCGTCCCGAAAGCCCTCGTTTTCTTCGAGGGCGCGCACGAGTCGATAGATCAGGTCGCCGAAGTCGAGGGCGCCGCAAGCGGCCATGCGCTCTTCGTAGCGCTCGTAAATGCGCGCGATGATCTCGTCGTAGGCGGTGTCGATGTCCAGGTCGCCGGGACCCTTCATCTCTTGCTTGGCGCGTCCGATCAGGTTCGCCACCTGCTTCGGCGTGAAGCGCTTGCCGTCCAGGCCGAGGTCGCCCGTGACCCGCTTGACCATCGCCTTTTGGTCCGCGTCGTCATAAATCGTGAAGTCCCGGCGCACGCCGGCGGCGCCCGCATGGCGCCGGAGAAGGCGCGCGCAGGTCGAGTGAAAGGTGCCGACCTGCAGGCCGCCCTGGCCGGGGGCGAGCTGCTCGAGACGCTCGCGCATCTCGGCGGCGGCCTTGTTCGTGAAGGTCACGGCCATGATGCGCCAGGGCGGAACGCCCCGAGCGGCGATAAGATGGGCGATCCGGTGGGTGATCACACGGGTTTTCCCGCTTCCGGCGCCGGCAAAGACCACGAGCGGGCCCCCGTCGTGAAGCACGGCTTCACGCTGCGGATCGTTGAGGTGCGTCAGCGAAGGGACGTCGGCCACGGGGGGACCATACGCCCTCGTTGGGACACGCACTATCGAGAACCTGTGGGAATTGCGGGGGCATGG
>JBCCRV010000116.1:0-13602 GCA_039201085.1 Myxococcota bacterium
CGCTTCCGGGTGCGACGTAGCCGGGCCGGTAGAAGTTGAACACGGAGCGCGCGCGGTACGGATGCTGTGCGAGCACGTCGGCCAGGGCGGTGTTGTTCAGCTCGGCGTAGAAGCGTGGAGTGAGGCGCGCTTCGGGCACGAAGGCGCGGGCGAAGGCGGCGTAGCGGAGCATCGGTTCACGCACCTTTCCGAAAGTCGGGTCCGTCAGGCCCTCCGCGTTGCGCGCGGCCTCGTCAAAGAGCACGGCGGCCATCGTCGCTGCGAGGTCGCCCCGTTCACCCGTGCCGAGGGACGATCCGTCGGGCAGCGTGAGCATGCCGGCGTTGAACACCGCGGCGACCCGAGCCACATACGCGGGCGCAGGCGCCGTTGTCACGAAACGCTGAATCAACTGCCGTGCGATGAAGGGCGCGACGTTCGGGTGGGAAAAAATCGCATCAAGGGCGAGACGCACGCTCTCATCGCCGGACGTATTCGCCGGAATGGTCGCGCCGAGAAAGATCTTTTCGCGCGCCGAGTGCGCGCTTGCTTCGATGCGAAGGGGCCGGCGCCAGGGCTCCGGATAGGCCGCCGGATTTTCACGGAGCTCGCGCTGATTTTCCACGTCCGCCGCGTCGAGCTGAAAGCCCGTAAACACGCGGGCGAGACCCGTGATGTCGTCGTTGGTGTAGGTCTCCGTGCGGCCATCGCGCGTCGTGGGCGTGCCGTCGGGCGCGAGCTCGAGCACGCCGATGGTAAAGAGCTGCAGCAGCTCACGCGCGTAGTTTTCGTCGGGTTGACGGCCCGTCGCGGGATCGGCCCGTTCGCTTCCGAGAAACGTCAGGTAGTAGCCCATCGCCGGCGCGTAGGTGACGTGCGTGAGAAGGTCGCGAAAGTTCCCGAAGGCGCCGTCGATGAGGCCATCCTGGAAGTACGCGAGGGAGGGTGGTACGTCCGTGAGCACTTCACCGGTGGCGTTCGACACGACGAAGAGCTGTGCCAGGGCCCACGCGACGCGCTGGCGGAGCTGGTCCTCGCCGACGAGGGCGTGGCGCCAAAAGCCGTGCGTGTTGGCTTCAAAAAGAAACCCCTCGACGGCCGACTCGGGATCGTCGTCGAGGCGCCCGTCGTAAAGGTCCGCAGCCTCGTCGAGCGTCGGCAGAAGCAGACTCGGCGGCTGCGCCAGCTGGGTGCGAAACCACGCCGACGCGCTGCTGCCGACCAGGGCCTGCACGTCCACCGGGCGCGGCCCAAAGGTCGCTTGGGTGAGAAAGCGCGCGGCCGACGCCTCCGTCGAAAATACGTCGACGCGCGTCACACCGCCGTCTGGCGCGCTCCCGTCCGGTGCGCCGCCGTCCGGCGCGCGCGAATCGGGTGCAGCGCCGTCCGGCACGCCGCCGTCCGGCGAAGGGGCGCCGTCGGACGAACAAGCCCCAAGAAAAGCGGCGGAGGCGAGGAAAGCAAGCGATAGGCAGAGGCGCACGGATTCTCCTTCTTTTCGGGCGGAAGACGCTCCGGCCCGTTCGGCCCCTAGTGCGGGGCCCGTCCCGAAGCGGCTCACGACGGCGGCCAAAAATCTTTTTTGAGCCGTTTCGAGCCTTGCCCCGCACCCCGTAGGCGATGAGAGGGTTTCGCCCATGCCTTCGTTTGGCGCCGCCCCTGCCGTACCTTCTTGCCATGGGCCGGGAAGCATCCGCGTGGTAAGTCACCCAGAGATGCGCGCCCTTCGTCTCGTTCGCGAAGATGGGCCGCGACCGGCGCCGGCGCCGCGTACGCCCGAGGAAGCCTACCGGGCCTACGCGCGCTACGTCGGCGGCGTGGCGTATCGCCTGCTCGGCCGCGACGACGAAGTCGACGACGTGGTGCAGGAGGTGTTCGTGCAGCTGATGCGCGGCTGGAACTCGGTGCAAGAGCCGGCCGCCCTCAAACGCTGGCTCGCGACGGTGACAACGCGTGTCGTGTCCAGAAAGCTCAGCCGACGGCGCGTGCAGCGCTTCTTCGGTCTCGGCGCCTCGCAACCCGCCGACTACGAGCACGTCGCCGACGGGGGCGCCAGCAGCGAAGACCGCGCTCTGCTCGCGCAGGTCTATCGGGAGCTTGATCGCCTTCCCGCGGCCGAACGCGTGGCGTGGACGCTGCGCCACGTCGAAGGCCTGCGCCTCGAGGAGTGCGCCCTCCGCTGCGAATGCTCGCTCGCCACGGTCAAGCGCCGCATTCGTGCGGCGCACTCACGCCTCGAAAGCCGCCTCAGCCTCGAAGAGGCGCACGATGACTGAGCCGGCGCAGAACGACGCGCTCGCCGAGCGCATGGCCGACCTTCGCGAGCACGTACCAACGTCCGCGCCCGAATGGGACGCAGCCCGCGAACACGCGATTTGGACGTCGGTGCGCCGCCCGCGGCCGCGGATGGCGTTGACGGCCGCCGCGGCACTGCTCATCGGCGCCGCGGCCTTCGCGTTCGGGCGCATGAGCGCGCCGAGCGCGCCGGAGGCCCGGCCGGCGCCGCACGACGTGGCGCCCGCACCGAGCGAACGGGCGCCCGAACCCGCCACGCCGATCGCGCCCGCTTCCAGCCCCGTCGTGCGCTTCGCCGACGGGTCGACAGCGACGCGTCTCGACGGCGTCAGCGAACTTCAGGTGCTCGAAGCGGGCGGCGAGGGCACGCGCCTCGGTCTCGTCCGGGGCGGCGCTCGCTTCGACGTGGTTCCGCAGCACCGCCCGTTTCGCGTCGAAGCCGGCGCAGTGGCCGTCGAGGTGCTCGGCACGGCTTTCGCGGTTCGCCACGCCGGTGAAGGTCGCGTGGCCGTCAGCGTGGACCACGGCCGCGTGCGTGTCGCGTGGGACGGCGGCGCCGCCGAGCTCGGAGCCGGCGAACGAGGCGTCTTTCCGCCGCCGCCATCGGCCGAACTACCCACGCCGGCGCCGGACGAAGAAGCGAGCGTTGAAGTGGAACGCCCCGCGCGCGCCACCCGTTCGCAGCGCGCTACGCGCCGCGTTGCCCCCCCCTCGCCCGAGGCGGACTGGCGAAGCCTCGCCGACGAAGGACGTATGCAGGCGGCGTACGAGGTCCTCGAGCAACAGCGCTTTCAGGTCCGGGACCAAGTCGCCGAGCTGATGGAGGCGAGCGACGTCGCGCGCCTGAGCGGCCATCCGCGCCAAGCGCTCCCGCCGCTACGCCAAGTGCTAAGCCGTCATCGGTCGGACCCGCGCGCGGCGAGCGCCGCCTTTACGCTCGGCCGCCTCTACCTCGAAACGCTCAGCGAGCCGGCACGCGCCGCCGACGCCTTCGCCGAAGCTCGGCGCCTGCGTCCGCGCGGGCCCCTGGCCGTCGATGCCTTTGCGCGCGAAATCGAAGCCCGCGGACGCTCCGGCGAGCGGGCGGAGGCACGAACGCTCGCTGAGCGCTTCTTGGCGGCACACCCAAACCATCCGCGAGAAGGGTCCGTTCGCCGCTGGATCCGCCCCGCCACCGAAGAGGGCGCGGATCGCTGACGCCCTTCCCAGGAAGTGGGCCGTGTTCGCGCTCGCTTCGGTGGTGCTTCTCGCTGCGTCCGTCCAGGCCCAACCCCGCCAGCTACCGCTTCGGCTTGAATTGGGGTCCGAACTAAGCCGCTGTCTGGGCGGCGAAGGCGAAGGGCGCGTCGGCGCCGTTCGCCGCATCGTAAGCCTCGAGCTTCGCGGCCGGCTGGCCGATACGAACGACACGGAAGTGACGCGCGCCGACGCGCGCTGCGGCACCGGCGCGCGCATCGAGCTCGAAGTCACGGACACGCTCACGGGCAAGGTGCTTCAGCGCACCCTCGACCTGAGCGCCGAAGATCCGCGGGCGCGGCCGCGGCTCCTCGCCCTTGGCCTCGTCGAGCTCGTAGCGGCGAGCTGGACCGAGCTTCGCGTCACGCCCGAGCCAAGCGCCCCCTCGCCGGAGCGGCGCGAAGTGGCACCGGAGCAGCGGGCCGTCGCCCTTGAAGTCGCCCGCGAGCGGGACCCGGAGCGTCGCACGCTGCGCGCCGTCGTACTGCGCGCCGGCGGCGGCGCGCGTTTGGCGGCGGACGGTCTCGCCCTTCGCGCATCGGGCCTGCTTCGCGTGGGCGCTGGCCTGCGTCTGGGCGCGCGTTGGGAACTCGCCCTCGGCATCGAACTCGCACGCGGCAGCGTTCGACGCGCGGTGGACTTCGACGGCGGGCGGTTTCCCGTACGCGTGGTGCTCGATGCCATCACGCTGCGAACCGCCCTGAGCTACCGCGTTCCGCTCGGGCGCAACGTATGGCTCGGCCCAAGCGCAGCCCTCCTCTACGGCGCCGGTCGCCTCGACGCATCCGAACGAACGCAGGGGGCAACGAACGACCTCGGTCCCGTGGTGGGCAACCTGCTCGGCGGAACGCTCGGACTGGCCTTGGGCTGGCGCCTCGGCAATCTTGAACTCGGGCTCGAGCTTGAAGGCGGCGGATGGCTTCTCGGCGACGCCGCCACGCTCATCGGCGAGCCGGAAGAAGGCGAAGCCACCCTCGCTCGCTACCCCGCCGCCTTTGCGCTCGTGGCGCTCAGCGTCGGCTGGCATCGTGCACTGGAAGGTGACGGCCGATGAGGTCCGCCCTCGCCGGCCTGCTTACGCTCGGCGCCTGCGTGCTCGAAAGCGCCCCCGGACTTCGGGTCGCGCCCCTCGACGTACGCGCGCTCGAGATCGACGTGGCTGGACCGCTCGTCCTCCAAGACGGCGAGGCCGACGCGCTCCCCCTTCGCGCCACGGCCGTCCTGGCGAGCGGCGAGCGATTCGACGTCACCGGCCAAGTTCGCTGGGGCACGAGCGACGCGACGCTGGCGGACGTGGCGCCCGCGGACGGCGGTGAGGCGCCCGCCGAGCTCCTCACCAACGGGCTGATCGCCGGCGAACTCGTGGTGGTCGCGGAGCTCTCACCGCCCGTGAGCCGAGCCACGATCTTCGCGACCTCGACCCTCCGACTCGCCACTCGCCTGGCGGAAGGTCCGTTTGGCGACGACGACTTCGACGGCCTTCGCGTACGCTTCGCCGCGTCCGCTGTAGCGCCCGGCGACCCGGGCCTTCGCCATCCGCTTCCCGCCGTCGAGGGCGTGGACGCCGCCCTGCCAACGGCCTTCGGCGGCTTCGAAGTGGCATGGGCGCGCGGCGACGCAAACGACGTCGTTCACGTATGCCTTCGCAAAGGCGGCGATCGCACACGGCCGTGCCTTTCGCTCGCGCCGAACGACGCCGACGCACCGGACGCACGCGTCGAGCTCGCTTTCACGGAAACGGGCGAGAGCGCAGACGAAGACCGTCTTTGGACCATTCGTCGCGCAGCCTTTATTGCCCTCGCCGAGAGCGCTCCGGACGAAGCGATCGTCGTCGAGCTCACGCGCTTCGGCGCTGGTGGCGTGCTTCACGAGCGGCGGCGCCTTCGCCTGGTTCGCACGCGGGGCGTGCAAAGCTGGATCTTTGAAGCGACGGAAACGCTCGGCCGCCTTCTCCGCACGAATCCGGAAACGGGCAGCCGCGACGTGCTCCTTCCCGCGCCCTTTGGAAGCGCCGGCGCCGGCCAGTGCCAGGGCTGCCACGTGGTCGCCGGCGAAGCCCTGGTGACACACGTCGGTTCCTACTTCGAAGGCACGCGCTTCGCGGGCGTGGCCGACGTCGACGACCTGCGCCTCGATCCGGCCGTCGGCATCGAGGGGCCCGAAGGCTCCGTGTGGTTTCCCGCATCGAGCGCCGCCGGCGATGCGATCGCGAACGTTGGGCCCGGCGGCCTCACCCTCACCGAAGGCCTGATGGTGACGGGAGAAGGCCTTGATACGATGACGCCCCGCGCCCTGCCAACAGCGGCGGGCCTCACGATGCCGGCCTTTCGTCCGGATGACGCCGAACGCCTGGTGGCCGTACGCGTCGACGCGGCGGCCGATGGCGTGCTCCACTTTGAACGGAGCGTACTCGTACCGCTGGACACGAGCGGCGTCGAAGGCGCGCCGCTCTTGCAGGGCGCTTCGCTCGCGGGCGCGCCGGAAGGCGGACAGGCGATCAGCCACCCCGCCTTTTCTCCAGACGGCGGGCGACTCTTCTTCGTGCATGGACCGTGGGGCGGTCTTCGTGATGATGAAGGAACGCCCACGCCCGCCGCCCTGTACGCGACGAGCTCGGACGCCGGCGTGGCGCCCGTTCGCTTAACGCGCGCCCTGCCCGGCGAAGCAAGCGCAAGCTGGCCGGCGTTCTTGCCGGCGGCCACGGACGCAGGCGCCGATTGGATCGCCTTCACGAGCCGCGCACCCTTCATCGACGATCGTACGGACCATTACCAGCTTTGGGTCACGCGTGTTCGTCGGGACGTGGGCGAAGGCGAAGACCCGAGCGCACCGCCCGTGCACCTTCCCTTTCAGAACCTCTTCGCGCACCAGCTTCGCGCGCAGTTTCGCGATCTCGAGATCGGTCAGTGCAGCTCGTCTCTCGACTGCGCCGAGGGCGAACGCTGCCGTCCCGTCGACGGCGGTGAACCGCCGACCTGCACCGGCGGCGTGCTCGAAACGTTCTAGCCCGGAAAAGTCACCAGCCGGCGCGATGATCGTGCAAGTCCTGGACTTCACAGGGCTTTCGCGAAGAGCGACGAATACACACTGTATTTTAGCGATGAGCGGAGCCGTGATGTTCAGGAAATGTGCGAGGGCGCGTCGGATGGTGACTTTTCCGGGCTAGCGCGTCGAGATGCGGTGCAGGGCTTGCTCGCCGAGCACCCAAACGTTGCCGGCGCCGTCCGTTTCCACGTCCACAAAGATCGGCTCATCGATGCCGTCGCCGTCGATGACGTTGCCGTCTTCGTCCCGGCGGTCTTCGTAGACGGTCCATTGATCGTTGCTGTAGCGCGCCAAACCGCCGCCGGCGGCCCAGATGCTTCCATCCTGGCCAAGGGCCAGCGAACGTGGGCGAAGCGCGACGACATTCGCGGGCATGCGAAACTCGAAACGCTGCCGGAAGTAGTAGCCCGGACCTTCGGCCGCCGCCATCCACACCTTGGCGGCGGTGCCGACAAGCACGTCCGACACGACTTCGCCGCGCACGCCGCGCGCTTCGCCAAAGGTCACGGCCTGCGAGTTGCCGAGACGCACGGCGCCGACGAGCGTGCTGAACCAGGCCATCCCGGCTTCGCCGAGGTCCATGTTTTCAAAGGCGTCGGGCATGCGAAGGGAGCCGGCGCCGTCGACGGCCGGATCGGACTGGCTGTGGTGGTAGGTGATCGCGGCATCGTTCGGCCGATAAACGGCGACGCCCCGCGGACGCGGACCGGAGCCATCGTCGACGGAGATGCCAAGCCACACCTCACCGTCGTCGCGCACGCCAAAGTGGGAAATGGCGGCCAGCCGCAGCGCTGGCGCCGGCGCGTCACCCATCTCCTGCGGCGCGGCGTCCGCGGCGACCGCCTCCTCCTCCGCATCGCCGGTTGCTTCGCTTGCCACGAGCAGCCGTCGCCGATCGAGCGTGCGCCACCCCTGCGCCCCCAGCTGGAGGGTGAGCACCTGCCCGCCGTCGTCCATGGCGACGGCAAAGGCGCCGGAGGAAGACGAGGCGATCGCCATGACCCGCAGTCCAGGCGGCGCGCTCAAAGCGCGCCACCGGCCCTCGCGCCAAAGGCCGAGGTCGCCGCTAGCCGTGCGAATGAGCGTGCCCTGCCTGCTAATCGCGAGCTGGAGGTCGCCGCCGGCAACGAGACTTCCCGTACGGTACTCGCGCCCCTCGAGGCTGCGAAGACCACAGTGCGACTCGGCCACGAGCACGTCCGCCCCCACCGTGAACACGGCCTCCGGCGCCGCCGAGGCCACCGGCGTGGCGGTCCACTCCGGCGCTTCGACCGTCGCCTGCTGCGCCGGTACGGCGGCGAGGCGCACGGAGCGCGGAATCGGTACGGCGTTCGGCGGTGCTGGGGGCGCCGTCGGCGCACCCGCGCCGCGGTAGCGAAGCACCTGATGGGGCTCGCCAGCGCTCAAGGACGTGAGCCGCACGCCCGCGCCCGCGCCCAGCCGAATCAACCCGCGCGTCGTGGCGAGAATCGGTCCGGTGCGATCGCTCGCCAAGCCGACGACGGGCGTCGTAAACTCGGCGAGCGTGTAGGTGAACCAGCGCACGCCGTCGAAGTACGCTAGGCGCGCGTCGGAGGTCGCCGAGTCCTGTACGAGCGCAAGCACACGACCGGGCGCGACGGACGCCACGCTGCGAACGTGGGCGCCGCCGAGGCCACGACCGGCGGCGTGCTCTTCGACCGTCGCGCCGGACACGCGAAGCAGCCCACGCGCCGTGCCGACCCAAAAGGCGCCTTCGGCTCCGGGCCATATGCCCGTCACGGCGGCCGCGTCCGCGAAGGGCGCCGACCCCCAAGGCGTTCCCGGCGTCGCCACCATCAGACCCGTATCGCCGCCGATGAACAGCGCCGAGGTCGTGGCGTGCAGATGACGAGCGCGGCTCGGAAGACCGGCGGGACCCAAGAGCACCGTGCCTTCGGCGTCGACCAAACCGCCTTCACAAAGCGCCACAGCACTCGAACCGGCGAAGGCAACGGCCCAGCATTCGGCGCGCACCAGCCGCTCCGCCGCGCCGCCGCCACGCCATCGGTAGAGGCCGTGGCTCGTGGCCGCCAGTAGCACATCGCCCTGCTGGACCACGCCGTGAACGGTTTCCAGGTCCGTCATCGATTCGACGCGGCGACCCTCGGGCCCGGACGGCAGGGTCGCATCGGGCAGGCTAAGCTGCGCCGCACCGCAGCCGGCGATCAAACCGAGAAGAAGAACTCGCGTAGCGCGCATAAAGGGGCGTGTAGCACACCGCCAAGACCCCTGGAGCCGGATTCACGGCCTCCCACGCCGCGCCTTCGCCGCGGCTCCATTGTTTGCCACCGCTCAATCGGGTCCGTAGGACGTGGCCAAGCGGACGTGAATCAAGCTCCTTGCGCCCGTACGGGCCTTCGCCCTATGAGCGATCCCATGAAAACGCTCTTTGTGATGGATCCTGTCGACACGATCCTCGTCGACGAGGACACGAGCTTTGCACTGATGCGCGAGGGCGACAGCCGCGGCCATTCCGTTGACCACTGCGGGACCAAGGACGTCATGCTTCGGGGCGGCGACGCGTGCGTGCGCGCCCGGCCGGCGACGATTCACGCCGGCGGCGTGAACCTCGGCGACGTGCGTGAGCTTCGCGCCGCGGACTACGACGTCATCTTCATTCGCTCGGACCCGCCCTTCGACGACGCGTACCTATGGATGACGCTCATTCTCGAACGGGCCCGCGGCGCCGTCCGCATCGTGAACGATCCCCGCGGTCTACGGGACGCCAACGAAAAGCTCTACGCCTGCCACTTTCCCGAAGTCATGCCCGAAACACTCGTCAGCGCCGACCGTCAATCGATCGCAGACTTCACCGAGGCCGTCGGCGGCCGCGCCGTCATCAAGCCGGTGGACGGTCACGGCGGCGAGGGCATCTTTGCGCTGACCCAGGGCGATAAGAACTTCAACGCGTGTGTCGAAGCGGTCACGCATACGGGCCGACGAGTGGCCATGGTGCAGGCCTACCTGCCGGAGGTGACGGAGGGCGACAAGCGCATCCTGCTCGCCGGCGAAGAAGTGCTAGGCGCCATTCTGCGGGTGCCGCAGAAGAACGATCTACGCAGCAACATTCACGTGGGCGGCACGGTGGAGCACGCCGAACTCACGGACGCCGACCGCGCGATCGTCGAAGCCATGACGCCCCGCCTCAAAGCCGACGGGCTCTTCTTCGTCGGCCTCGACGTGATCGGCGGCAAGCTCACGGAGGTCAACGTTACGAGCCCGACGGGAATTCAGCAGATGACGCGACTTAGCGGACGGAACTGCGAAGCGCGCGTTTGGGAGCAGCTGGAGAGCTAGCGGCTGTTCGTGGCGGTGCGCACGATGCGGGACAGCGGGAGTGCACGACGCAGCGCGCACGACGCGGGAGAGCACGACGCACGACGCACGACGCGGGAGAGCACGACGCACGACGCACGACGCGGGAGAGCACGACGCAGGGCGCACGACGCGGGAGTGAACGACGCAGGGCGCACGAAGCAGAACGCGGGAGTGCACATCGCGAGACGCAGGGCGCACGACGCGGGAGAGCACGACGCACGACGCAGGGTGCAAGACGCAGGGCTCACGACGCGGGAGTGCACAACGCAGGACGCACGACGTGGGAGTGCACGACGCAGGACTGCGAAGCGGGAGCGCACGACGCCGCGGCGCTGCGCGATCATTGACCGCCGGCGAACGGGTTCCAGAGCATGGCGCTCGAGCCGGCTGCGGGGGCCGGCTCCATTTGAGCGGGCGGCGCCATTGGCGTCGGCGCGGCCTCCATCGTCGTTCGCATAGCGGAGGATCGAACGCGCGAACGTTGGCGCATCGTCGGACGCGGCGTTTCCGCGGGGGCCTCGTCCGGATCCTCCGGGTCCTGCGGCGTCGGGTTTGGATCGGCCTGGACCGCGGTCGTTGCGGGCGCAGCTTCGGGTTCCGGAACAGCGGGAGCTTCCGTTGGCTCGAGCTCCGGCATCGCAGGCTCCGTCGGCTGGGGCTCCGATGGTGGGGCGGACGGGCCGCCTCCCGCGAGGCTCTCCTCGCCGGAAACAGAAACGGAAGAGGCGGGCGTGGACGAACCCTCGCGCAGGCTGGCCACGACCACGGCGGCGCCCAAGACGCCAATCGCCAGCGCGACAATGAAGGCCGCCAGCGTCTTCGGCCGGCGCTCCGGCGAGAAGGCCGCATACCGCGCCGTCGACTGAGCAGCGGCGGCCGTGCGCGCAGGCGAGGGCGGGTCTGCTGGCGGAATCGCCGCAGGCGATGGCGCCGCGGACGGCGGAACGCCCAAAGGCGCCGCGCCCGCGCCACCGTTCACCGCCGCATCTCCGCCAGGGGCGGCGGTCTCTTCGAGCTCCACGCCCGAAAAGCCCGTCACCGGTGAGCCCGCCAGCGCCGTCGGGCCCGCTTGCACATAGGCTTCGAGCTGTTCGCGCACGTCTCGCATCGTCGCAAAGCGGTCTTCGGGGCGCTTCGCCATCAGCCGCTCGACCATTTTGGCGAGCGGCTTCGAGAGCTCGGGCCGAACCTTCATGAGGGGCGTCGGCGACTCCGTGACCACCTTGATGGCCAGCGCTGCCGCTGACCCGCCGCGAATCGGCGCGTCGCCCGCGAGCATCTCGTACATAACGGCGCCCAGCGAGTAGATGTCCGTGCGGTGGTCCACCGTTTTGGCGGTGATCTGTTCCGGGGACATGTACATCGGCGTGCCTACCACGACGCCCGTGCTCGTGAGCTCGCCCGTTTCGCCGATCAGCTTCGAGATGCCGAAATCCACGACCTTCACGCAGTCGGGCCCGGACGCGTCGTTTCGCACAAAGATGTTGGCCGGCTTGAGGTCGCGATGCACGACGCGATGGTTGTGGGCGGCTTCCAACGCCCGCGCGACGCCCAGGCCAATCGTCACCGCGTCCTGCGGCGAAAGGGGACCGCGATCGAGCAGGTCGGCGAGGTCTTCGCCTTCGAGCAGCTCGAAGACGACGAACTTGCTGCCGTCCGGCGCCCGACCGAAGTCGAGGGCTTCGACGATGTTGCGATGGCCGAGGGCGCCGACGACGCGGGCTTCACGATGAAAGCGGCTGACCGCATCGGCGTCGTCCGCAAGGTGCAGGTGCAGCCACTTGACGGCGACGTCCCGCTTCCCCTTCGCATCGGCGGCGCGAAACACCGTGCCCATGCCGCCGCGACCAAGCTTCTGCGCGATGGTGTAGCGATCGGCCAACTCCGTGCCGACCCGGGGGTCGATGTCAAGAACGGTGGCCGCAGAGATTGGACCGGGGTGGGCGGGCAGCTCGTCGTCGCCGAAGCTACCCTTCATCGCCGCCGCTACCCTTCATCACAGCTACCCTTCATCGCGAAGGTCCTCGAGGGCGATCTTGTAGCGGTCCATCCAGCGGTAGACCTGCCGGCGGTCCTTGCCAAAATAATCGGCGACCCGCGCGACGTTCGCGTCGAAGTGCTGAAGAAGCGTACGGAGCTCTTCTTCGTTCGGCGCCCGGTCGCGCGCAACGCGCAGGGCGAGCGGAAGCTCGATGCGCCGGGCTGCTTGTTCAGAGCTGCCGCCCCGTCGCGCGTCGTAGGCGTCGCGAATGCGATCGGGAAGGAGCGCAAGGCCCGTCTCGCCCGCCGAAAGACCGCGCTGAACGGTTCGCGCCGCCTGCAGGAGCTCACGCACGTTGTACGGCCACGGGTAGGTCAGCAGCGCTTCGGCGACGTCGCCGTCGAGCTTCGACCAGTCGAGCGTTTCGATCTCCGTCGTCAGCTGCACGATGTCGACGGGCCGCTCACGAAGCGAAGGCATGCGAACGGGCTCGGCGCTCAAACGCGAGTAGAGGTCCGGCCGAAACGCGTTCGCTTCGACGGCGGCTTCCAGGTCCACGTGCGTGGCCGCGACCAAGCGCACATCCACGCGCCGCACCTTGCTGTCGGACACGCGGCGAATCTCGCCCGTCGCCAGGGCACGGAGGAGCTTCGGCTGCAGCTCGATGGGCAGCTCGCCGACCTCGTCGAGAAAGAGCGTTCCGCCATCAGCCTGAGCGAAGAGGCCGTCGCGCGCGCCCGTGGCGCCGGTAAAGGCGCCCGCGGCGTGACCAAAGAACTCGGACTCGGCGAGCTGCGCCGGAATGGCCGCGCAGTTCACGGGCACAAAGGCGCCCTTGCGTTCGCTCAAGCGGTGAAGCTCCTCGGCCGCGCGTTCCTTACCGGAGCCGCTTTCGCCAAGAATCAACGTGGGATCGCTCGACTTCGCGAGCGCGCGCAGCCGAGCCGCCACCCGCCGCGTGGCGGCACCTTCGCCGCGCAGGCAGGACGCCGAGTCGCGGGATTCGAGAAGCAGGCTCAGGTCCCGGCTCGCCAGCGCTTCAAAGAGCAGAATCGTGTCGCCCACGCGCATGACCGCCCCGGACTTGAGCGGCGCTTCGTCGATGCGCGCGCCGTTCAACCAGGTGCCATTGCGCGCTTTGAGATCGCTCAGGGTCCAACCCGCGTTCGCGTAGCTCAGCTTCGCGTGATGGCGCGAACAGGCCGAATCCTGAAGGCTTATATCGGCGTCGTCGCCCCGGCCCAGGGTGATCGCATCGCCGTCCAGCGCGATCGAACGGCCCGCCCCCTCGCCTGGTGCGTAGAGCACCACCAGACGGTACGCCTCGCCCACGCCAAGCGCCGTCGGCTCACGAACGGCCGTGGTTTCCCCGGACATGACGCGAGCATGCCAAGGGGGTTGCATCACCGCAACATCCTCACGCGCGACGGCACGTGTTGCTGGGCTAATGGTGGGTGTTGCTTTGGGAGCGGTTCCGCGACGAGGTTTACGAACCCGGGCACGAGTAGAGAAACCTCTCCGTATCGCTCATAGTCGTCGACGATGCGAATGCGGTCGGCCCCGCGGCCGAAACCACCAGCTGCGGAAAGCCCTCGACGGAACCCGGTTCTGCGGATGTGCGCCCCGCTAGCTCCCGCCCACCCCATCCTGACCCATCAACGTTCCGACGAACAAACACACAGGCTCCGCCGACCGGTCCCACCCCAAGCTCGATCAACCCGAGAAGC
>JBCCRV010000117.1:0-13589 GCA_039201085.1 Myxococcota bacterium
CATCATCCTCGAAAAAGTCCAAAGACGCCCGGGAGCGTCAATTGCGCGCAGAGTAGAAAGCTCTCGTCGCAAAGAAAAGGCCCGTCCCACGGCCTCGACGACCGTGCCACCCAAAAAGGTGAACAACTGGCAAAATTTCCTTGATACGCCCCGGGTTCAGACGTGCGCTCTCTCACTCGTTCAGGGTACGCGGCGACGCACACACGGCCCAGTGGAAGAAATCTTCGACACCAAGCACCCCCGCTTCGCCTCGTAGACGCAAACTCGCAGACGACCCGACCACCAATCCACGGGCGTTCATTTGAAGACAGGCCCTAGCCCGCGCAGAATCCCTCGTAGTCGATGTATTCGCGAATTGTCGGTTCGGTGCCGCAGACGGCGCAGTCGTCATCGTGAGGCAGCTTGAAGGTACGCACCTTCATCGTCAGCGAGTCATACTGGAGCAAGCGGCCCACCAAGGGCTCGCCCACGCCGAGCAGGATCTTGATCGCTTCGGTGGCCTGTATCGTGCCGATCACGCCCGGAAGTACGCCAAGCACGCCCGCCTCTGCGCAACTTGGCGCGAGATGCGGCGGCGGCGGCTCTGGGTAGAGGCACCGGTAACATGGTCCCTTGCCGGGCCAGAACGTGGTGACCTGCCCGTCGAATCGAAAAATCGACCCATGCACCACCGGAATTCCCTTCCACACGCTCGCGTCGTTCACGAGGTCGCGCGTGGGAAAGTTGTCGAGCCCATCGACGATGACGTCCCAGTCCTGGTCGAAAATCCGATCGATGTTGGACGAGTCGAGCCGCTCCTCAAAGGGAATGATGTTCACATCGGGGTTCAGTGAACGAATCCGCTCCACCGCACTCTGCACCTTTGGCTGGTCGACCGTGTCGAGGCTATGAAGCACCTGCCGCTGCAGGTTGGACGCATCGACCGTGTCGCCATCCACGATGCCAATCGTGCCCACACCCGCCGCTGCGAGATAGAGCGCCGCCGGCGAGCCCAGCCCGCCGGCTCCTAGCAAAAGCACCCTTCCCTGAAGCAGTTTTGCTTGCCCCTTTTCGCCCACTTCCGGAAGCAAGAGATGGCGTGAGTAACGGTTCAGCTGGGCGTCCGAAAAGGCGAAGGGCCGCGTCGTTGGGTAGCCCTTGTCCTTCCAATCGTTGAAGCCGGGGTTCGCCGATGCGACGTTCTCGTAGCCGAGTTCGAGCAGCGCTTTCGTCGCAAAGGCGCTTCGAATGCCGCCGGCGCAATACACGACGATCGGCACCGAACGGTCGGGCAAGCGGCTCGCCGCCTGCATCTCCAGAAAGCCGCGCGGCAGGTGAATCGCGCCCGGAATGTGGCCCTGCCGCCATTCGTCTTTCTCCCGCACATCGACGAGCGTTGGTGCATCGCCCGCTTCGAGCCGCCCGTGAAGATCTTCCAGCGTCACCTGTTGAATCGACGCCTTGATGTCCTGGAGCATGTCCGCGTAAGTCTTCGCCACGGCCCGAGCGTAGGGCGGAGCGTGGCCACGTGCCAGATCGCAACCCGCTTCAGCGCGAGCTGCGCTCGGCGACAAGACGTTCGAGCAACGTCGAGTCGACGTTCGCGCCACTCACGACGGCGACGACGGGCCCGGTCCGCTGCGGCGTCGCGGCGAGCCATGCGATGCAAACCGCGGCGCTGCCTTCGACCGGTTCCCCCAAGGCGTCCCGCGCCCTCAGCATCGCGTCACCAATCGCGTCTTCGCTGACGGACACGAGCTCCACACCCGCGCGACGTGCGGCTTCGAAGGTGCCCTCACTCACGCCTCCCTCGAGCCCTTCCGCCACGGTGGGTCCACTTGGTGCAAGCGCCGTGAGCGCCGAATCACGGCGAAGGGACAACCCCATCGCCGGGCTCACGTCGCTCTCCACGCCAACGTAGCGACACGTCGGCAGGGCAGCCGTCATTCCCGCAAGCAGGCCACCGCCGCCCACTGGCACGATAAAGCCCTCCAGCTCGGGAAGCTGCGCCTTGCATTCAAACGCCAGCGATGCGCCGTTCCCCGCCGCCACCCAAGGGTCGTCGAAGGGCGATACGAACGGGGCTCCCGTGTCGCACGCGTGGCGTTTGGCAAGCGCCTCGATGTCGTCGTAGCTACCGGGCGCGGACTTCAAAGTCGCACCGCGCGCCACCATACCCCGACGTTTGACCTCCGGAACGCTCGTCGAGACGAACACCGTCACGGGCACACCCAATCGGCGGCCCGCTTCCGCCAGCCCAAGGCCGTGGTTGCCGGCGCTCGCCGCTACCACCCCTTGTGCGCGCTCCTTCTGCGTCAACTGGCTTAGCCTCACCAGCGCGCCGCGAATCTTGAAGCTGCCCGTTGGCTGTCGGGTCTCGAGCTTGAGGTACACGCCCGATCCGAGCCAAGTCGCCGGGACCAACGGAGTAGGATCGAGCGGCAGCGCACGCGCGGCCTGAAGATGTTCACGTTCAATTCGCCAGCTCATCGCGTATCCCCAATGGGTGACATCCGTCTCACGTAGGCGTGGTAGGCCGAAGCGAACCCCGCGCCCCTCAAGATTCCCTGGTGACGGCCGTTAGATAGCAGAGATGCGCGGGCCGCAATGTGCACTCCGGCAACCCAAACTGCCATGGCGGTGCGTTTCGCCCGCCATCATCGACATGACTTCTGGCCCGCGGCCTTCTAAGTTGATCGCATGGCAGCGACGCCAGAAGGAATGAGCCACCGCCGGGTCAAGGACCACGCGGGACGCACCCTTCGGCGCGTTCGCATCGGTTATATCTTCGCCCTCACCGTCCTGGCGGTCCTCACGTTGGCGTCCCAGGTGCTCGTTCAGCGAAACCTCGGCTCGCAGGAGCGAGACGCGGAGATCATCAACGTGGCGGGTCGCCAGCGTATGCTGAGCCAACGGTTGGCGCTGCAGGCCCTTCAGGTCGCTGAACGGACGGACGCGGCCAGCGACCTTCGCGACGACCTGCGTTCCTTTGAAGCGAGTCATCACCGACTTTTTCACGGAGACCTGGGACGCTTTGCGGACACCGTCGGAGAAGTGGCATCCCGCGCGCTGGACCGCCGTGCCGCGGCCCTCCTCGAAACCGCCCAAGCTGCTCTGCAAGGCGAGGGTACGAACGACGCTCTCAGCGCATCGAACGCCTTCCTTGCGATTATGGACGACGCGGTGTTTCGCTACTCACGCGCTGCTGAGCGCGCACGTCAGCAAACGCAGTTCCTCGAGCTCTTGTTTGCCATTGCGGCGCTTCTCATCCTGGCCATCGAAGCGCTCGTGATCTTTCGGCCACTGCTTCGGAAGCTCAGCGATGCCGTCGAGCGACTTCGTTCGCTCGCCAACCGCCTCGGCGAAAGCGAAGCTACGCACGCCCGAGCTCTCGCCGGATCGCAAGATGGCATCTTCGATTGGAACACGGAAACGGGCGAGCTTCACGTGTCGGACCGATTTAGCGAGCTCACTGGCATCGATGTGACCCGCTGGCAGGACTTCATCGACCTCGTCGCGCCTGCCGACCGTGAGCGTGTACACCTGGCCCTCAAGCGCGACCACATCGATCTGGAGCTGCGCTTTCAGACGCCGTTCGGACCGCGATGGGTTCGTTTGGTCGGAGCGCGCTCTGACGACGCCCATATCGCGGGGGTTCTTTCGGACATCGACGAACGACGTCGACTCGAAGCGGAACGAGAACGCCTTTTGGAAGCGCGCGAGCGGGACCTGGGCGAAACGCGCGAGCACCTGGTGCAGTCCGAGCTGCTCAACTCCGTTGGCACGCTCGCCGCGGGCGTTGCCCATGACTTCAACAACTACCTGCAGGTCATTCGGCTTGCGGCCTCCGCCGTTCGCGGCTCCGAAGACCCGGAAGAGTCGCTGCGAACGATCGAAGAGGCATCGTCCGAAGCGGGGGCCTTAGCAGCGCAGCTTTTGTCCCTTCGCGACGGCTATAGCTGTGAACGAAGCGACGCCGTCGACATTCGAGAACTTCTGACGCAGACATGCAACCTGGTCCGTCGGACGCTTCCCAATGAGGTGCACCTCATCGAAAAGTTCGGCACGGACCTTCCGACGCTCCACGCAGACACGGCCCAGCTTCGCCAACTCGTCATCAACCTCTGCCTCAACGCGCGCGACGCGATGAAAGCCGGCGGCCGCGTGTTTGTGCGTGCCGTGCCCAGGGAGCGCTTCACCGTTCACGGAACCATGCCCGGCGTCGAACTGAGCGTCGAAGACGAAGGCGAAGGCATGGGCGCCCAACAGCAGCGCCGGATGTTCGATCCCTTCTACACGACGCGCGGACATGGCAAGGGCGCCGGCCTGGGTCTTACGGTCGTGCACAGCATCATTCGCCGTCACGGCGGCACGATCGACGTCGAATCGGCCACGGGAGCCGGTACGCTCGTGCGCGTTTGGCTTCCCGAAGGCACGTCGGGCGAAGCATTCGACGGGCCGCGCATCTCGGTCCACGACCTTCGCGTGTTGGTCGTCGACGATGAGCCGGGCATCCGGCGGGCGGCGCGAACGCTGCTTTGCCGCGCGGGCCACGAGGTTGTGTTGGCGTCCAGCTGTGAAGAAGCCCGGGGGCACTTGGGCAAGAGCAGCTACGACCTCATCATCTGCGACGTTATGCTCCCCGACGGGCGCGGACCGGAGCTCATCGCGAGCTTGCCCGACGAAGAACGGCCTCCCGTGCTCTACATCACCGGATACACGGCGACCGCCGTGCAAACGGACGCTCGCAGCGACCTCCTGCGGAAACCGTTCTCGGGCAGCGACCTCAACGAAGCGCTGACTGCCCTCATGAACCGAGTGAACGGTGCGGAAGCGAAGGACACGCCGCCTTCACGCGGCTGAAGCCGCCTTTGGCGTTTGTTCCACTCGAGCCGCGGAACCCGACGGCTGGACGGTTCGCGCTCGCGTCCGCGGAAATCCGCGGCAGCGCGGCAGACGGACGCCGGGAGCTGAGCGCTAGGCTGCGGCGACGTAGCCTTCAAGGGTCGCGTAGCTGCGCAGTTTCGATTGCAACAAGCGTCGACCTCGGTGGAGGCGCGACATGACCGTACCGACCGGGCACCCGAGCGCATCGGCGCAGTCTCGGTAAGACTCGCCCCGAAGATCGACGCGCTCGACGACGGCACGAAAGTTGTGCGGCAGGTCCTGTAGCGCCGCGCGAACCTCATCTCCGAGCCCATCCGTGTAGGGCTCGGCACTTTCTGCGCGCAGCGCGCGACCGCTTTGATGCACGCGCTCCAAGATCTCGCGCTCGCGTCGACGCTTGCGATAGCCGTTGACGAAGGTGTTGTAGACGATGCGGTGCATCCAAGCTCGCACGTTCGTGCCGGGCTCGAAGCGGTCCCAGAAGGTCCAGGCGCGGGCCATGCTCTCCTGCAAGACATCGTCCGCGTCCGTTTCCGATCGCGTCAGCTTGAGGGCGGCGCCATAGAGCTCGTCCATATGCGGCGAGACGATGGCTTCGAAGGCGGCGCGTGCGTGGCGACTGGTCGTTCGGTTGGGCGGCTCTTCGTTCACGGGCGTTTCTCCTTCGGCCCGGTAAATCGGTGAGCGATCGGGGGCCGTCTGCTTGAGGGTCCCCAGCACCCGAGCAAGGCGAATGCCAGCCGGCTTGAGCGGTCCAAAACGGCGAGAATCACGCGATTTCGCCGTCTTCTGCACCTCCGGCTCCGTTGTCAGATTGTCCACGTCCTGTCCTCCATGTTCCACGCCGCCGAGTCATCTTGTCGGCAGCTCTTCGAAACGATGGGGATCGGATGTGGCGAAAATACGGCGTTGACTCGGCGTGTTCGCGAAAGCTGTCACGGCGCGAACCCCGCTTTGTCACGTGGCGCCAGATAGCAAGGCTGTGCACGCGCAAGGCGTGAGAGCAAGGGCGTCTGTCGCTAAGGCGGAAAGAACGTCTGGATGGAGCACGTAGAGCCGTCAGCTCCGAACGTGAACCACGCGCTACAGGCGAACGCTGAGACTGACGACTTCGAAGGAAGAGTCCTCGGCGGTGCGTTCGAAGACCCGCTCAACCGACCCACTCTGAAAGTCGTAGCGAACGACTTGAGCGTCTCCGCAGCGCACGAACACCCGGTCGAGACCGGACGGGTCTGGGATGGCCTCGAGCGCCGAGGCTCCGCAGACCTCATCTCTGCTCGCCTCCTGCACGTGCTCCTCATCCCCCTCGAAGGTCGCCATTCGCACATCGAGAAAGGCACCCGCGACCCGAAGCGGCGGACCAGCAACCGCGTTCATCTGGTCGAAGGCGAGATCGCTGAGCGGCGCCGGCCCCAGCTCACCGGTCAGCGGCCGAAGGCGAACCGGTCGCCGAACCCGATCCGCTAGCAGCGCATCGTTGCCGACCAAGGTCAGCACGCGTTGGAAGCCGGGTGATGCCGGCACTGGAAACTCGACCGAGCGCCCATCGAGTCGGTGAGCCGTGTAGTGGGAAGGCGGACGCCCCCACATCGCGCCGGCGAGTTTGGCTTCGTCCCCAACGGTGAACACGTGCACTGGACTTAGGTTTACGCGCGGTTCCGGCGACGCCTGCCGTTCGAGAACGGATGCATCGACATCCACAAATGCGACGCCTTCATTGCCGACGATCACGTAGATTCCTGGGCCAAAGGGCTCGACGTCGTCCGCTAAAATCGGCAGCGGACCGACACGCGCGCACGGTGCGATTCGGTCTACCTCAAGGGAAGCGCGTTCGATGAAGGACACACCTTCGACGCGTACGATCGAAAGGAGCGCCGTGCCGCCGCAATCGTCGGCCGGAAGATCAGCATCGCCGGCAGCGCCGTCCGTTGCGGTTGAAAGGTCCGTGCGGAACTCCGGAACAGACCCATCGGACGCATCGACCTCTGCATCCTCTCCCGTGTCCGCAGCATCCACGGGCGCTGCGTCCTCGACTGCCGAATCTCGTCCCGCGTCTGCGGATCGACCAAGGTCCAGATCGTCGACGCAGCCCAAGCAGAACAGCGTTATCAGCAGCGAACGCATGGGAAACGCTAACGCATCACGAGGCGGGCACAAGCGCCAGGCCTCGAGCGCCGCATTGTGCTGTTGCACTACGATGCCTCGCAAGCGAGGAGAGGAAACTGCGCGTTATCACGGACTGCCGCGCGAGGCGCGTTATGTCTCAAGTCGGGGTTCAAGAAGCGGCGCTGCGAGCAATGGCCTCGAGTTCCTCGCGCTGCCTGGCCGTCCACTTGATCGGTGAACGCTCCAATTCGTCCGGCCGAATCCCAAACGCGCGCGCCGCCTCGAGGGACACCGCTTTGCTCGGCGGATTCACCATCGCACTGAGCTGGAACAATGCATCCCGTGAGTCTTGATCTGCTTCGGTGTGCGAGAGCATGAGCTGAATCCCTCCCTTCGAACGCGCGTGTGCGAGTGCGGGGCGTACCTTGTAGCCGATACCCAACTCGAGCATTTCACTTCGTAAAGGGGCGCCCAGCCTCGCCCCCCGCTCAATAAGCAAACGTGCAGCGTCTAACTGGTCGCACTCGAGCGCGGCTGCGAGCGGCGTACGGCCCCCATCGGGCGCATCGATGTCCGCTGCACCGTCGAGTTGGTCGCCCAGCAGCTCACACGCACCGATGCTCGCCAAAAGAACCATCGCTTCCGGTTCGGAGAGATCGACACCGGCTTCACCGGCAATGGCAGCGCACCGACGCGCAGCAGCACAACGAGCTGCCCTCAGCAGACGCTCCTCTTTTGAGATTCGATGCTGCGGTACGTCCAAGCGATACCTGGACGGAACGATTTGCGACAGTTGCGTTGCCGAGCGAGCCTTCAACCACCGGACGACCGTCGCCGCATCGTCGCTCGTCCACTTCACCGGTTTGTGCGACGAGAGCGAGGGTGCGTCAGCTTTGAAAGAGACCCGCGCTCCATTCTGCGAATCTTGCCAAAAGAATCCCAACGGCTCCCCGCGCGGCGGAAGCCGGTTGGTATCACCGTAACGAATGGTGTGGATCGAGCCCACCTTTGCCCACGGTTGGGCACCGTGTTTGCGCGCAAGATCCGCGACCGCGTTTTTCTTCGCAAGCAACGCTGCCGCCAAGATCCACTGTGGGTCACAGCCCGCGTCGATCGCTCGTTGTGCCAAAGCAACGCGGTAACCAGCCGCAAAGGCGAATCCGCGCTCTGCGATGGAAACTCCGGCGCCAATTATGTCGGCAATGCAAGCCTCGATCTCCTCGACGGTCGAATCAGAAAGCGGCTGATTCATCTCCTCACGTTTGTCGATCGCTCGCAGGACGGCAGCAGCGAACTGCGTGCCGGGATTTGGCCGCCCACAATCATGTCCCTTCAAGTCGATGCCGGCGCGAAGGTAATCGCGCACCACGAAGAGCGCGTAGTATGGGTTGACCCAGCACACGTCGCCTGCCGCCTGAAGCAGATCGGTGGTTTGGCGCACCGTAGTGGGCCTTGCGCCAAACCAGAGGCCAGCCCGCACCAGCAGCGACCACTTGTGCAAGTTTTGCCAGTTTCGTTCCGAGCGGTGGAGGCTGCGTACACGCCTTCCGACCTGACCAAAGCTGGCGACAAGCGTGGCGCGGTCGGAGACTCCACCGCGCATCACGGGGGTATGAAGCTGCAGCCACTCCTGGAGCAGCCCGTCATCGAGAGCCACGAACCGCTCCTGAAACCAGCGCGGCGGCTCCTTGAGACTCATTAGCGCTTCAATGACGGGAATCGCATTGAGGTCGTGTCCTGGATACGCGGCTGTAAACGCTTCTAGACTTGCGTACGTATCGGGAGACGCTTTCGCGAGCGCGTTGCTGAATGACATGAGGATATCCTTAGGCGAGCATCAAGTCCGACAGTTGCGCCAATGGTCTGAAGGTGCCGAAATCGCGGGGGCCCCGGCCAAGAGCGAGCGAAGCGACGGCGAGCGTCTTCTTGTCCACGGGCACGGCTTGGAACGTACGATCGAGCGAGTCGTGCGAACCGAGTCGGACGCCATCGTGCTGAAACATCGAGTGCTCGAATACAATCTCCCCGTCATCTAGCCCCTTAGCGAGAGCCTTGTAGGCCGCAGGCCACGTCCCTGACGCCAGGAACTCGACGCTATTGAGTAACGCCACGCCGTCGCCAACCTCGAAACGACCAAAGACCAGGTGTCCGACAGTGGCTCCGACGTTGTAGCGAGCCCGGTCGAAATTCGCGAGGACACGCAAGCGCTCGCATCCTACGCCACCAAACGCCGAGAACGCCCTCGCTCCGAACACATCGGTCAATCGTGTGGCGTCAGAAGCGCTGAGAGTGCTGTTGTGTACCTCGTGTACCCGTATGGGAGCGTTGTTGACCACGGCCTCCCACTCTCGCAGGAGCTCGTCGCCGCGGCCTGGATCATCGACGAGCGCGAAACCCGTCAGTGGAAGGAAACGCGGGCGCACCAAGTGTACCCGCTTGCGAGTCGAGCCCTTGCCATCGCCGCAGAGCCTCACTTGCTCTGGCGCGTTTTCTTGAATACCCATGCTGTCCCTTTCGCGACCAAAACGGCACCGCTTTGAAACGGGCTTGTTCACGCTCGCGGCGACCTTCACCCAAAGCGTGAGGAAACGCACTAGCGCGCGCCTTCGCGAAGGCTTCGTTCGATGGCACTGCGAAACAAACTCGAAGGATAGCGGCGCCGAAAGCGCTCGGCAGCGCGCCGACCGCGCGTTTCATCGACGCGAAGCAATGCCAGGACCCGAAGCCCTTCGCGCTCCTCAACCAGCGCCCCCCGCGAGAACTCGCGTCGATGACGCTCAAGGGTGGAAAGCGCCAGACGCGGCTCACCCCTGCGCAGTGCCGCCTGGGCAGCGTCGATCATGGCGCGCTCGGCGGCGATATTGGCGCGTCCCGGAGCAGGTTCGCGGCGCTGCGGACGGGCTCGCTCCTCCACTAGCACTTCGACTTCGCGCGCGCTGTCTTGAGGCCCGGTTTCCTCGCGCATGGGTGCGTCGACGCGCATATCTTCAGCTACGGATGCGTCATGTGGGCCAGCCCCCGCGTCGATGGGGACCGGCCGCACGGTCCGTTCGGGCGTGAGATACGATTGAACTACGACACCGCCGGAAACGGCGCCCGCCACGAACGCGGCACCCACGACCGCTGCGAGCTTCAGACCCGCTAGTCCTCCGCCCGCCTGTGCTGCGAGCTCCCCGCCGGATGGGCTGATCGAAGGGTCGGGCGGCGGCGATGCTTCGCCGGGAGAAGCGGCTCCAGCGGCCAGCGGCGTCGCAAGCGCTCCGCGCAGGCGGGCCATGACGTCCGGCGCGAGGTCGGCAGCGTCCTGCTCCTCCCGGATCCACGCGTCGAGCTCGGGGATCCCCGTCTTCGATGGCACGAGCGGGTCCTTCGGGTCGGTCATCGACGCCCCCCCTTCTTTGCGAGCGGCGCGTAGTCGTGGCGCAGCGCACGCGCCAACGCTTCTCGCGCCAAGCGAACGCGCGAGTAGACAGTGTTGACGGGGATCGCGAGTGCGTCCGCGATTTCAGGCCCCGCCAAACCGTCGACATCGTGCAGCACGAAGGCCTGACGCACCTCGTCCGACAGACCATCGAGGGTTGTCGCGATCTTGTTCCGTACGTCGGCGTACTCCGCGCGATCTTCCGGCGTTTGCTTGAGCACAATCACGGGCGCGTCATCGGTGACCACCTCGTGTTCGTGCTTTGAAAGCCGACGGTGGTTTGCTGCGACGCGCGCGGCAAAAGCGAACAACCAAGGCTTCGTCGGACGCGTCGGATCGTACGAATCGAACTTCCGATAGACCTGCAGAAACACCTCTTGCGTTAGGTCTTCGAGGTCCGACGGCCGCACGCCAAGGCGCCGGAGCGAATGGTACACGTAGGCGGCATGGTCTTCGAACATCCGCTCATAGGTCCCGCTGCGCTTAGCCACAGCGTCGTCCCTCGACGCACGGAGGCGTCCTGACCCGAGGTCGAGGGTCCTGGGCGTGCGGCTTCAAGGCGCACCCACCGGAAGCACTTCAAGGTGAATACCGAGCGCACCTGTGAGGGGCGGCGCTCGCCACGCGGGAGCGCCATCGATGAGCAAGCGCGCTCGAGCCACTGGAAACGCAAGCTCGGCGGCCAAGCCGACGTGAACACGCGAATGAAGGCGCCAACGAAACAGCAAGCGAGTGCCCAACTGTGCCCACGGGAGCGCGCCACCGCCGCCGACAAGCTCATTCGCCCGCGCTCGAAAGCGTCCCCATTCCCCGAACGCGCAGCCTTCGACGAAGCGATAGCGAGCACAGGCGCTCAGCTCGCCGCTCAACACGCGGACCGAGACGTCCTCAGATGCAACACGGGCGTCGGAAAAAGTCCGCGCTGCGCGAAACGCGGCGACGATCGAATACGCTCCCGTCGACAATCCCGCGCCGACGCGAAAGCGCGGAAGCGCAGCGGGAGCGATGCCTAGCGCGACCGCCAGCGACACCGGGAGGATGGGCCGCAACGTGGCCGAGTATGTCGTCTCGTATCCCTGCGCCTCCAATTCCCGCTGCCTCGTCCGCGAATGCGGATCACGCTCGCGCACCGGCGCCTGCAGCGGTTCTGCGGCGGGTTCGGCGGGTTCGGCGGGGACGACTGGCGGTGCGTCGGAAACATCGGCGGGTTCGGGTGCGTCCGCGTTTGGCGCGAGGGGATCGATCGCGATGGCGAGCGCCGTCGCCGCCGTCGTCACCAGCTCGTCGCAAGACGCGGAAGCCGGCAGGCTTCGCTCGCCCGACGCGTAGTGCACGGCCGCCCGAAAGGCCGCGCGTTCCGGCTTCACGAGGACGCTGGCGGCAGCATCTCCGTCTTCGCCAAACGGGTCGTAGCCCAGGCGAGCGATCACTAAATCTCGGAACTGCCGCTCGTTCGGACACGCATCGGGAGCTTCGTACGTAAGTAGGACCGACCCGTGTTGTGCACGTGCGATCGCCATGCCAGCCAGGACCCAGATGCACAGCGCGCCGCCCACACGGGCGAGCCATGTCGACGGAACCCAAAGCCGTCTATGGGACGGAACCTCCACGCGGGTGCAATACGATCAAGCCGTCGAAAGTCGAGGGCGCCCAAGACCGTGCGCCGACTCACAGTCTCGCTGAAAGGATGGCCCGCTTCCCACAGGCACTTGGTTATGCCATGGAGGCCGATCGCTATGCGCATTCGCCAACTCGACTCGCGCCCTTCGCGCGCACGCCACCTTCTTCTTCGAGCCTGCCTCCTTTGCGTAGCTTGTGGCACGAACGGGGACCCCGTGACCGACGCCGAAGTCGACGCGCTTCCAGTCGACGGTGGCCCAAGCGACCTAGCCCTAGCGCCGGACGCTGCCGATCGCGATGGCGCTGCGCCAGCTGAGGACGCCTCCGCCGACTTCGCGATGGGCGACCTCGGCCCCCGCGCGGACGCCGTCGTGATCGACAGTGCCATCGATTCGCCAGGCGCCGAGCCGGACGCTGCGATCGATGCGGCGCTGGATACACCGGGCGAGTCGTTCGTTGGTGGCGTGCCCGTAGCGTTGGCAGGCGAAATCACGCGCGCCGGCCCGGTACGCCTCGAGTGGTTGGACGACGAGCGGGTGCTTTGGTCCGAACGCACCGCCCACGTGACAAGGGTGGACGGCGCAAACCTCCTCACCCTCGCCCCCTCTTCTCCGTCGCCTTTTCCCTCTGCGGTCGCCGCCACAAGCGAACGTTCGTTGATCGCGTTTTCCCTTCAGGACACGTCCGTAAACCGTCTGCATCGACCGGAGCTCACGCTCGTCGACGGCGCGCTCACGCCAACGACGCGAAGGCTCGATGAGCTCCCCCGGATGACCGAACTCTTTGCGGTCTTCGCCGGAGATGCCTTCGGCATTTGGGGAACGAACGACGGTCGTCCGCAGTTCTTTGAACTCGACGAACTGGCCTCGTCCGTATCCCTCCGGGAGCCTCCCTTCGCCAGCTTCGGCCGAACCGAGAGCCTCGCCGTCGTTTGGCACGGCGGCAGCTACTGCGTCGCGTACCATCGGCTTTCCGGGCCCCGTACCGTCAACCTGACGTGTACGAACCGCAGCGGCGAGATTGTTCGCGGGCCGGTCGCCTTCGAAGAGACGTTCTCGGGCCACCTTCCGGACGTCGCCTCGGATGGCAACGATCTCTACATCGTGCAGGGCGATGGGGACTTTGAAATGCTGCTCCACCGCATCGATGACGAAGGCGGCGTTCGGACGAGAGCGTTGCCGGACGGGCGACCACGGCCGGTTGTACGGTCGGTGGCGCTCGCCCTCAACGACATCGCCGCCTACGTCGCCACCATCGACGCGGGCGGTCAAGCACGCTTGCACAGCTTTGACCGAACCACGCTCGAGCTGCTTGAAACCCTTGATGTCGGGGAAGCGATCAACCTCGACATCGCGGTCCGAGGGAACGCCGTCGCGGTCGTCTACGGCGACGACGACGGTCGGGCGTGGCTACGCGTCTGGCGGCGGCGCTAGAGACCTGACCAGCATTGCCGCCCGGCGATTTTCGAGCGCGACGGCTGGAGCGTCTGAATCCGCAGCGCCCCTACAAGCATAGGGGTCCAGGTTTGGATGGCTGCAGGCGCTGTCGTCGCAAAGCGACGAAGCGGCAATGCTGG
>JBCCRV010000118.1:0-13573 GCA_039201085.1 Myxococcota bacterium
CCTCGATCTGCTCGGGGGTGGGCAGCGGGCCCTGACCGACGTGCGAGTCCGTACCCACCGCCGCAACGCGCGTACGCTCGGTGCCCTCCGAGGTCGAGAGCGCGAGGCGCGCCTGGCCGCCGACCGCGACGAGCAGCACGGTGACCGTCACCGCCGCGGTCGACTGGACCCTTCCGGTCGACGGCGAAGCGATCAGGCTCTCCAGCGTCGCGGCGAAGGCGTAGACCAGCCCGCTGATGCCGTGAAGCCCGGTAACCGAGGCCAGCTGCATCAACGCGAGCTGCTCGATCTGGGTGTCGCCGGCGGAGCCCCAGGTGCCCATCGGCAGCGCGGTATGTAGCAGCCACTCGCCGGCCACCATCATCGAGATGAAGCCGATGACCGCCGGCGCCTCGCCGAGTTGTCGGCGCAGGCTCGGCGTCAGCAGGTAGGGGATTGCCAAAAGTGCAGCGACCGGAAGCGCGAAGAGTGGCGCGAAGAAGAGCGGCAGCGGCGCCGTGATGATCTTCGCGAAGGCGAGGCTCCACGCGATGCACGCGACCGCGCCGAAGGCGAGCCGTGAGCGCCAGCCGCGCTTGACCCGCAGGTAGCGAAGCCACGGCAGCGGGGCGAGCCAGGCGAGCGCGCCAATGCCAAAGCGGACCTGCGAGAGGACAAGCAGCGACGCGCCCAGCAGCAGCCAGGAAACGGGGTGTCGATCGAGCCAAGCGAGCAACGTGCTGGCGCGACGCGCCGGGCTCTTCTTCGTGTTCGTCATGACACGAAGATGCGCGCTCCGCGCTTCGAGCTCTTGGCCGAGCCTGCCAAGCCTTGGGCGGATGCTGCCAATCCGATTCGGAGACCGCCACCCTGACCCGTTAAGAACCTCGGTGATTCTCCGCGGCGCGCCCTTGGCCGAGGGTCCGTCGATGACGAAGGGGAACAATCGCTGACTGCTCCCTCTCTCAACATCAAATCGGTTCCGATTTTCTCGCTGGATTCTTTTTTGCTCTCTCCGACTCAACGTCTGAAGAAGCGCATTCTTTCAATTGAGGATCAACCCCGCCAACCTCAACCCGGTAGGCACGCGCAATGGCAGCGGTGTGCTGGCGGCTGCCGGAGGAGGCTGGCGGACCGCCACCAACCGTGTCCCAAAGCTCGGCATTTTCTGACGGCGCACTCCTTGCGAAAGCGCGCCCTCGATGGCGACGCCGACCAGCCAGTCCAAGAGCGGAAGCGAACCCGGCCTACTTCTAACTGGCGAGTACAAAATCTCGCTTCGGGGTACCGATCCGCCTTGACGCTACCCCCACTACATAGTCGGCATAGGTTCTCCGCGGCGCCGATTGACGGCCCAAACTCAAGGAGCGAAGGTCCTTCCTAATCGAGTTCAGTTGAGAGAATTTCGCCCATGAAACGCGCAAGGAAAAAACCTAAGCAAGAGCGCTCGCGTTTCGTCGTCGATGCCATTGTGACGGCGACCATGGAGCTCCTTGAGAAGTCTTCGCGCGATCGGATATCGATGCGGGACATCGCCAAGCGGGCCGGCGTAGGCGTGGGTTCCATCTACGACTATTTTGAGGGCCGCGAGAGCATATTCGCGTCGATCGTGGAGCGTCTGACACGGGAGAGCTTCGAGCAGCTCTTTCGGATGTGGGAGTGGGACGACGTGCCCTTGGAAGGGGCGATCGTCAACATGCTCGATGCCGTCAGTAAGCGCTATTTGGCGTCGCCTCCGCTCTTTCGAATGGCCTTTCGAACGCTGGTCCGGCTTCACAACCTGCCGACGGTGCTGAGCGAACAAGCACGCTTTGCAGAGCGAATGAGTGTTCGCTTTGAGCGTGAAATGCCCGATGTACCTCCAGACACCGTACGAGCCTCGGTGCGCGACGTCACCGATATGGTCATGGCCATGCTGGCAGCGGTCTCCCACCGCGACAACATGACCGATCTGGAATCGACCATCGCGCTCCTTCGCCGGTCGATTCTAGGCGAGCTGGCACACCTACGAGCGCAGCAGCACGCAAACGAGTCGCTGGAGTCCTAGACTGACTCCCGTTATCCCAAGGCCGCGATCGTCCCCAGCGGGTCTCGGTCGCGTACCCCGCGTTCCGGGCGCGGATCGACCCGGTCTTCTCCTCACCGCCCCAAAGCCACCTCGAACCGCATCGTCGGCGTCACGGAGAAAGCGGAAGCTTCGAAACACGAACAGCGCGGTTCGCTTGTCCCGCAACTTGCTGAAATTTATTGAAATTCAAGGGACAAGAACCCGAGTGTGACGAAGTGGTAAAAGCGCGCACCATGTGCGCATGGACACACATCGCAGCTTGGTTCCCCTGCTCCTTCTGATCGCTGCGTGCGGTTCAAACGACCCGTTGGACGTGCCGAACGACAGTGGAACGGCGGTTGCCGATGGCCAAGTTCCTTTCGACGGCGGAGACACGGTCGAAGTGGGGCCCATTCGCGACGGTGGATCCACTGGCGAAACGGGGGCCGGCACGTGGACGGAGGACATTGGTCCAGGCGCCACCTGCGGCGCTTATGGGGAACCCTGCGACTCGGAATGTTGCGACGGGTTCACCTGCGTCAGCGGCGCCTGCGCTCCGGCGGTTTTTTGCCTTCCCGAGTCAGCCGAATGCATTGAAGGGGTCGGGGGCTGTTGCGGAGGAACGTCGTGTGTCTCGGGACGATGCCAACGCACGCTCTCCTGCCTCGGCCTCTCGCAAGCCTGCGAAAACTCGACATCTTGCTGCGGCTCGGCGCTATGCGTTGACAACCAATGCGAGCAGTGCCGGCCGGAGCGGGCTGATTGTTCAACGGACGCCGAATGCTGTGATGGGTTCTGCCGCAACGGAAGCTGCGCCCAGCGCCCCGACCCGCTGACATGTGGGCATTACTACCTCAACGACCACTGCGACAGTGTCAACGAGTGTTGTGAAGATTCCGACGCATGCCTCTGGGGGGATCAATCGGACCGTGTTCCCATGTGCTGCAATCTGGCTTTCTCCGAGTGCTCACACGACGCTGACTGTTGCGGCGAGATGGAGTGCTCCGGTGGTCGCTGTTCCTACGCGCTCGGCGGTGAACGTTGCGCCAACCACGAGGACTGTGCGCCGGGGCTCAGTTGTCTGTCGGGTCGATGCGAGTTTGGCGAGTGCTCCGGCCTCAATCGTAGCTGCGGCGAAGGATGCTGCCCGGGCCTCGAGTGTTGGGACGGCGCCTGCGTCCCACGTTTAAACTCGCGCATCTGCGTGCTCGATGGTGACGAGTGCGAGTTCAGCTCCGACTGTTGCTTTCCCTCCATCTGCAACGACGGCGTCTGCGGCGACTTCCTCACATGCCGCTTCGAGGGCGCCGCCTGCAGCCGCGGAAGCGAGTGTTGCTCTGGTACGTGCTTCGGAGGAAGCTGCACGGGCGGCACGTCGGGCGGCGGTTCGTGCTCGCGGGACGGCGAAGCGTGCGACGGCTTCTTCGACCGCTGCTGCGACGGAAGCTCTTGCATCGACCGCGTATGCGGCGGCGGCGGCGGCGGCGGCGGCGCACCGAGCTGTGGCGCGCCGGGCGCCTCGTGTGGCGAAACGACCGGCTGCTGTGGTGGGCTAGGCTGCGTCGGTGGCCGCTGCATGGAAGCGGTCGCCTGTTCCACCGAGGGCAGCGATTGCGGCGCGGGGTGCTGCCCGGGCTTGTCGTGCAATGGCGTCTTCTGCGAGGCACCGACGGCATGCAGCGAGCTTGGAGAGCGCTGCGTTAGCCACGGGGACTGCTGCGGTGATAGCCAATGCAACGGCGGTCGTTGCGAAGCCGCCCCAACGTGCACCCGGGCGGGTTCGGCGTGCTCCGGCGGAGCCGAGTGCTGCGGTAGCTCTCCCTTCTGCGTGCGTGGGGACTGCAGCTCGATCTGCGCGCCCGCGGGCGTCCCGGTCGCGGCTTCGAGCGATTGCTGTGCCGGCTTGGTTCGCGGTGCCACAGGGAGCTGTGAGCCGGCGTGCGGACGAAACGGTCAGCAATGCGGCCCTGGGCTCGGTTCGTGCTGCGACGGCCTCGCGTGCGACGGCGGACGATGCGGGGCGCCACGCACTTGCAAAGCTGTGGGTCAGGCTTGCGGCGATCCGAGCGAATGCTGCGGCGACGCGCCGTACTGCATGACCGGAGAACGGGATCTCAATCGGTGCTCCCCGCGCTGCGCTCGCGAGTTGGAGAGCGCCGCGACCCGCGCGGACTGCTGTCCGGGACTGTCGTACCGCTCGGATCTTGGTTGGTGCTACCACCCCGACCGCCCCTGAAGGCGCGGCTGGGACTCTAGCAAAAGCGACCATCCATGGACCCGCAGGGCCTCATGGAGCAACGACGCCCGGGTCGGCGGATTCTCTCTTTCGACCTACGATACCGACTACCTATTGGTCCGCGCCGGTAAAGTTGAAAACGCCGTCGACGCGCTTGCCGCCGGGCATACGATCGTCACGTTTGACAGCTAACCTCGCAGGCCATCGCTCCGTCCAGGATGAGCGGCAATCAGCAACACGCTTCCGGTTTTCCACGGCTCCAGTGCGGTCATCCGTCGCAGCGGAGTTGCTGCTGGCCCCGCGGCGGCCCACGGTGGGACGTGGACTTCGCGCATGCCGCCTGGAATATCACCGTGCAGCTTGCACCGTGGCTTCTCCTTGGAGCAGCGGCGTCGGGTGTGCTCCACGTGCTGCTTCCCCACGGGTTTGTGCACCGAAACTTCCGCGGCCGGGGCGGCGTAACCCGGGCCGTTCTCGTGGGTATTCCGCTCCCTCTGTGCTCCTGCGGTGTGATTCCAGCGGGCATCGGGCTCAAACGCGATGGCGCCAGCGACGGCGCCGCCGTCGGCTTTCTGATCGCGACGCCCCAGACGGGCGTGGACTCGGTGCTGGTCAGCGCCTCCATGCTCGGCTGGCCCTTCGCCCTCTTCAAAGTCGGAGCCGCGCTCACACTGGGGCTCGTCGGAGGATACGCCACGGACGGCCTCACGCCTGCCCATGCCGCGACCAGCGCAAGCCCCGCGAACGAACATGCGCGAACGTGGCGCGAAGGCTGGGACCACGCCGTCGAGCTCATTCGCACGGTCTGGCTTTGGCTTGTGATCGGGGTGCTTCTCTCCGCCGCCATTACCGTGCTGTTTCCCGCCGAGGCGCTCAGCGGAATCGGAGCGGGAACGCTCGTGGCGATGCTCGCAGCCCTAATGGTATCCCTCCCGCTCTACGTGTGCGCGACGGCGTCCGTGCCAATTGCGGCGGCCCTCGTTAGCGCCGGCTTTCCTCCGGGCGCGGCGCTGGTCTTTCTGATGGCCGGGCCCGCCACCAACCTGACAACGATCGGTGCGGTTTCGCGCGCCTTCGGACTGCGCGCGCTCGCCATCTACCTCACGACGATCGTCGTTGGCAGCATGGGCCTCGGCTACGCCTTCGATTCGCTCCTGCCGGTGAACTCGCAAGCGCTCGCCCACGTACACGGAGCTTCGGTTTTGGAAGGGATCAGCGCGGTGTTGCTTTGTGCGCTGGTCCTCGCATTCGCCATCTCGGACCTGCGGTCGCGTTTTCCCGGCGCCACCCCAGGAGATGACTCACGCCCGAAGCTCGAGACAAGGGTCGACGGACTCACATGCAACGGGTGCGTACGAAAACTCGAAGCCGCGCTCCGAGCCGGTTCCGCCACAGATGTGCGGGTCGACCGGGAGGCGGGCCTCGCGAGCGCCCGCGGCCTCGACGAGGGTACGTTCCACGCGCTGATCCGAAAGGCCGGTTTCACACCGCTCTGAGCGTGGCCGTCGGGACTTTTGGAGCCGCTAGTGCTGGCCTTCGATCGTTCGGCTCCGCTCAACCTCACCCACTCGCGCTTCAACGTGCACCCGACCGGGCGGCGCCGTGCCAAAAAGCAACGTGTCGAGTGGTCGTATTCTCTGCCCGTTGATCTCGACTCGCTCAATCGCTTCGCCGTCGACACGCCATTCGGGCTCCGCGATCAGGCGCTCACCTTCATCATCGAAGACGAGAGCGCGGAGGTAGATTAAGGAGAATGAGCGAGCCGTCTCGAAGGAGATTGAATGGGCACGTTCCACGACCTCGTAGCTCAGCGGAAGAACACGATCTGCGGAACGGAAGCGTGGCTCGAAGCGCCCAACGGCGTCTCGCTCGGGCGAATAGCGATCGCCTCGCTGCGTTGAAGCGAGCTCGCCCGGGCGGTCGAGTTCGAGCAGTTCACGACCTACGAGGTTTTGGCCTTCCGGTCCGATATAGCGAAGCGGCAGATCAAGCCCTCGGCTTGTACGAAGAAATCGATACGGCTCCGAGAAAGGCGTGAGGCCAGGATGATCATCATCGTGACCCAGCTCTACCTTCGCGATGGGAGCGACCGTGTAGGGCTTGCGAAACACCTCGTCCCCATTGGAACGAACGACGATAAACCCCCGCCCTACCGACTCGGCAAACACGTCAACGCCGAAGTCATCACGTTCCTCGATGATCAAACCGTCGCCTGAGATCTCTAGCTCTGTGTTGAGAATGCCTGAGCACCGCTCCTGCAAATGTCCGCGTGCACCCAAGGCGAAGTCCGTACGCGGGATGTACCGAAGCTCGAATCTCAGGGAGCAGTCATCGTTCTCCAGCGAGCTCGTACACCCGCCCATCCAAACGATGACCATCAGAAGCGCGGCATGAACCAACCTGAGGGACACGCCCCAAGCGGGCCCGAACTCTTCTTGGCGTTCCATTGAGCTCATCATGCGGTCGAACGACACTTATCGACGTGCGATATTCCAGAGCCGCTTTTCTGCACGGTGGCCGGAACCGATACCGCACAAAGCACGCATCTCCGGGGCAGGGCGGACGGAAACGCTTCCGAGCACTCTAGTTTTCGGAAGCGGCCTCTTCGGAGGGAACAACAAGACGAGGTCCGTCGGCCGACTTCTCCCTCTAAATCAACTCGGTTCCGGTTTCTGCTGAGGCAAGCGCCGACCGCGGAAGGTCAGCGTCCCCAACCAGGTTAGTGCCGCTACTTCGGTAAGAGATGACAACGCAAGTCGAGCATCATTGGTTTGCCGTCGTACTTGCGAAACTTGGGCATGCGCATCTGCATCGGACGGTGCCCACTCTTCCACGATGTCGATGTAAATTCGGTGCCTCGCGAAAAGCTCGCGGTATTCGATCTCGTCACGGCGATAGCACGGCATCACCAGTTGTTCGTCGCCCCGCCAGAAGTGGGCACGACCACCGTCATCAAACATCGTTGGATGCATCTCAAGGATTCGAATCCGTGACCCGCTTGTAAGCACACGCGCAGCCTCGGATGCTACCGACTCCAGGTCTGACAAGTGCTCCAGCACGAGCGTGACGAGCAAGAAGTCGAAGCTGGAGTCTTCGACGGGCCAGGGCAACGTGATGTCATGCTGGCGCCACGAGACCCGTCCGTTTGTGGGCCTGCTACGCGCTTTTTCCAACATGAGCTGAGAGCCGTCCATTCCGAAGTACTTCGCGGCTCCCGCAGCCATAACACGTGGCATGTTGCGTCCCGTGCCACAGCCGGCTTCGACCACACGTCGGCCGAGTACGTTGAGAGAGCGGCCTAGTGCATCGTCAACCGCCGCAAGCATGGGGTTGTCGAACGAATCGTAGTCCGCGGCCCACTCGTCGTAGCCCTCCTCTGCGGCCACTTGCTTCGGGGAGTCATCGTTTCGTCGCTTCGTCATCTCGCACCTCGTCTCCCAACCGCTGACCTGGGTTGTTTACGGGGCAAGTAACGTCCGCCAGACGTGTCGAAACCGTGTCGTGTCGCAGCTGCCCTGTCAACCTTCGCCTCTCCGGACCATCACGGCGTCCGCTCGACAGGCGGATCGCGGGTCTGAGTCGGGGGATAGAACGGTCCTCGACCTGTAATAGCAAAGGCGACCATCCATGGAACCGCAGGGCTCATGGATCGACGACGCCCGGTTCTTTCCGCGACGACAGTTTCGCACGTCTGAAACGGGGCGACCGTTACCCGGTTGGCATTGAGTATGCACGTTGATTCTGGCAAATGGTCAGCGGCGCAGCGAGGGTGCGTGCCGCGGGCAGCTGAAGGAGAAGACTGGATGACGCGCGTTTCGCTGGACGGTCGCCGCATCGACAGTTTCGAATCGTTGCTTAAGCTCCTCGCGGAAGAGCTCACGCGGGTTTGCGACGCGAAACCGCCGTACTTTCGGGACTCGGAAGAGCCGTACTTCGGGCGAAACTTCGACTCGCTCCACGACTGCTTGCACGGCGGGTTCCTCGGCAAGGCTCCCTACGAGGTTGTAGTGATGAACGCCTCGGAGTTCAGCAGCACATGGGACCGTAAGATGCTCTTACTACCGGCGGCAGTACGATCGGATCGAGTCGAAGAACTACTGGAACGATCCGTTCTACAATGAGGAGTGGGAGTGGTGTCCGATGCGGGGAGCGGGCAGAGAACGGAGAAGGTCCGACGTTTTTTGGAGGAACTTGTCGACCTCTTCGAACACGCGGGTTCGCAGCTTATCCTTGGGTGACAAGGGTGGATTAGCTTCGACGTTTTCGCTCCCGGGGGCCCACTTGCCGGCTTCTTGTGCCTCCGTTTTCGACGGCGTAGCCTACGTCCCGTGAAGGGCTTTGTTCAGGGCGTGATACTGTTGGGACTTGCATGTGTCGCTTGCGGAAGCGATGCAGGTCCGACGACGTTTGATGGCCAGTTGGTGCTCACGGACGGGATCGGTGGCCAGCAAGTTCTGATCGGCGATTCGACGCTGCTGGCTCGAGTTCCAGCCGGCGACGAAGTGGACGGTTTCTGCATCGTATTTGATGACTCCCAGTTCATCGAAACAAGCATCGAGTTCGATGACGGACGACGGTTCAGCCGACTCTCTGTCCGCCAGACGAGTATGGAGTCCACCAGTGAGGTGGCCGTGACGTATTTGGATGCGTCATTCAGCGGGCCGTGCTCGGCGATAACGGACACATCGGGCGAGATTCGTGTGACGCTTGACGCGTGTGTACTCTCCGCATTTCCAACCGGAACGGTGACCCTGTCAGGCGAACTAACCTTCTCTGGATGTGAACGACGCTGAAGAGACATCACGGGTTCCATGGAACTCATCGCTCCTTCAAATCAGCAACCCAGTTCGGGTTTTCCCGTGCGGTCTTTGTCAGACTACTCAGATGAAGAAGCCTCTCCCGATTTCCGTCGCCGTCATCACACTTGTCGCAGTATTCAGCGCGATGTTCGCATCGGGTCACACACAAGCCCAGCCCACAGGCAGCACATCAACGTTTGAGGCGACGTGCGTTCGATTTCGCGGTTCGGACTCGCACGACCGGCTCAATCGTGAAGTTCAGCGTCTTGCGGCGCTCGGCTTCACGCTAACTAGTCACACGCTTGACCAAGCATATGGAATCTCTGCGTGCTTCCAGCGACCGGCGCGGTGACGTTTCCCTACTCGGAGGAGGTGTTCAGCGAAAGGCGACTTGGTTCGGTTTTCTTCGGGCTGCCGTAACCGGGTTCCGTCGGCCGATTTCTCCCTCTCTAAACATCAACCCGGTCTCGGTTTTCCGGGCGCGGAGCGCGCCACGAAACAAGATCCCTTCAAGCAATCGCGCAGCTGGTGTGAACGGCGCTTCTACACGTACCCGTTAGGGGTTCTCCCCTGGCGACCTCAGGGGTTCCGGTGTGGTGCGCGAGTTTCTGAGCTGTTGTCGACGGGCACGGAGCCAGCCTTCCGCCAGACCAAACATGACGAGGGCGCAGGGATAGTTGGTCTCATAGCCGAGCGAGACGCGGGACCCGTCCGGCGCCACTTGGAACGCCCGAGTGCAGCCGCGGAGGAACACCGGGGCGGCCGCGATACCGGCGTCGATCCGCTCTCGAAGGACCGTGAAGCCCTCACCGGCGGTTTCTTCGTCCGGGTAGTGGAAGAACCCCGACATCGACACGCCCTCCCCAGTGTCTCGCACGCTGATGGAGATGCGCGTGGGGACTACGGAGATCGGGGCCGAAGGTTGGTCTGGGTGGCGGTCTGTGGCACGGCGGACAAAGCGACGAATGCCCTCGATCTCCATCGAGAAGCCCGTGCCTTCGTCCATGGAAAGCAAGGCGTCGGCGGCCGTGCCTCGCAGCGCGTTGACCGCCGCTTCGCCATCTTGGTCCGCGTCTTCAGCCGCAGCCCACTCTGCGCGCGTCTGCGCGACGGCCAGGACGCGGGCGAGGTCCCGATCCCGGCAAATCACAAAATGACGCGGCCCCACCACAGCCAGCACGCGTGCGATGCGGTCGATATTGGGCCAATCCACTACGTCCACGCCTTCGACGCGACGCCAGTTTACGGGGCGCCCGCGGGCCTCATGCATGCGCGTCACCATTTCATCGATGAACGCACGCCCCCGATCGGGATGGGCGTGGCGAACCACAAGCACGAAGTTTGCTCGGCTCAGGTTCGGGCTGGCGAGCAGCACGCGCTCGAGATCCTGAAGCTGCTCAATGCCCGAGCCGTTGAGCAGCAAATCCCAGTTGGGAACGTGTGTGAGAAACTGGCGCACGCGAGGACCCAGCGTCGATGACTGGATCGCCTCCACGTCAATGCGCGCGGCGAGTTGGGCAAACGGCGGAATACCGCGCGAGCTATCGCCTTCCGGCACGACTACCGGCGCGGTGGTTTGGGGCACGGTCGAGGCGCCACACGCCCAAAGCACGAATAGAATGGACGGATGAGCGCGCATTGTGCCGCGAGCGTATGCGACCGGTGCCCGCTGAGCCATCGGAATGCGCGGTCATCCCACCTCCCGAACGACGGGTATGTCGCACCAGCAACGACCAGCGGTCGCACGTCATCGCCGCGCGCACGCGCCTCTCCAAACATCGACCTCCGTATTTCGTCGCGGACCTCCGGCGCGGACCTCAACCCGGTAGGCGAATGCATAAGCAAGCGCGCAGCTGGGAAGTCGTCGACAAGCTCGTCCCTGCCTTCGCAACTCGCGGCCTCAGTCACGACGAGCGCATCAAAGCGAAACGAACCTACAGAGCTTGGCACGACGCCTACAACGAATGCCGCCGACGCTTCCTAGAAGGCGAGCGAGGCATCGTCTGGCCCGCCGGCACCTGGGCGATGGTCCAGCACTTCGGCCAAAAGGCCGAAGCCCCACCGAGCTAACCCGACCCCAAAACACGAAATACGCCAGCTGCACACCATGCAGCGGCGCACCGCCCCGTCCGTCGCCCGAAGTCGGAACCACTTCGCGGCCCGAAGCACTCACTTCCGGGGGCTGGGCGGGCGGGAAACGCTTCCGAAAATTTTCATTTTCGGAAGCGACGTCTCTTCCACGTCTTCAACGAGAAGAAGAAAGGGAGATCCGTCGCCCGATTTCTCCCTCTCCAAACATCAACCCAGTTCCGGTTTTCTCCCGGTCGGGGGAACCGGCGATCGATGTCCTCGCTCGAGGTGGGTGATTTTGCTTTAACGCGGCTACGCGCTTACAGGCTGAGTCGAAGGCCGACGTTCACGCGCGAGCGGCCCGGTGAATAGATCGGCGTAATGACCAAAGCTGCGACCGCGGTCTGAAGGAAAAACTGGATCCGGAGGGTCGGCCGCACCTTGGCGCCATCATACTCGACGTCGGCGCCGGCGCCTGCTCCGAGCCCCATCATGAATGCCCCGAAAAAGATGGGCAGCGCAGCTTCGACCATCGTGAACGCGCCTACGCGCGCACCGTCGACGGAGAGAGAGGTGCTCCAAAAGAGGGCGGGGAAGAGGGCGAACTCCCAGCCAAGTTCGCCGCCGAGCCGAAAGTCGTCGCGGGAGGTGTTGACTGGCCACCACCGATAGCCGGTCAGCAGCAAGCCCCCGCTTCGCCGGAGGGGCGCAGGTTCGTCGTGGATCAGATTGACGGGACTGTCGGTGGAGACCCGGTCGTCCCAGCCTTCAACGCGCACCTCGTCGGCAAAACCAAGGTACAAGCGGTACCGTCTCCCTCTGTCTCGAAGGACCACGTGCCGATAGTCCGCCGGTGATCCAAACTCGTGGCGGCGACGTCCTTGCACGCCGTACGCCACGCCAGAAACACGAATGCGTGCCTCTTCACCAGCGCCCAGGTTGTAGCGGAGCATGGACGCGCGCGTGCCCGACGCCGACCCGGGAGCAATCTCGCGTCCCGAAGCGGGGTCAAGCTCGCTGAGCGCCAAACCCTCGGGCCCCTCGAGCACTTGAACGTCAACGAGCGGAATGCGCATCTCAAATCCGCCTGGGCCCGTTGTTGTCCACGACGCCACGACCTGGCACGGAAGTCGCCGGCCTTCACATCGCACGTCCAGCGACTCGTAGACCACCGGCCGGGATCGACCGTCGCACTCAAGCGCTGTCATCGCGCGAACGTCGGCGTCGTGCGGAATCAGCGGTTCGTCCGCCTGGGCGGTCTGCGCGAAAGCGCAGCAGGCCACCGGGATGAGTAAACGTAGGGAAAGCATCATGGATAGGACCGTCGACGCTTGGGCGTATCGTCGCATTCAATCAACGCCAAGAAACCAGACCGTCGACGATGGCATTGCCAGCGCTTTCCGGAGCCGTTCGCGGGCGCCGCATCGTCCCAGCCTGCGTCCACACCCCGCTTGCCGGAGTCGTTCGTGCGGGCCGCATCACCCCGGCCTACGTCCACACTCCGCTTATCGGAGCGCTTGATTGTGAACTTGCCCGCATCTCACGACGATTTCACACGTCGTGCTGCCCGCCAAGCCGTACGTTCATTCGGGGTCTGCCGGCAGACCGAAGCCCTCGCGAATGTGCGCGTTGACGCAGACGCCGTCCCAGTTGTAGACGGTTTGCGTGCGGCAGTGGGCAAGGAACTGGTTTGCGTCGAAGAGCACGGACTCGTAGCCGACATTGACGCCTGCTTGGTCGTTCGGCGGAATCCCGAAGAGAAGGCCGCTCGCCCAGCCGCGGTTCCACGCGACGTTGCCCCGGACCGTGAGCACCGGCGGCGTCTTGAATGCATCGACTCGAAGGCCCCGGGCGCGAGATTGCCGTCGCTCAGGTCCAGCGGGACGAACGTGTAGGTGTTGCCTTCGCCCGGGCCTGCGCTACGGGACACGACGACGTTGTACTCGACGTTCGTCGAGGCCATGGGCCGTACCGTGAGACCAAAGGAGGGGCCGTCGCTGCGGCCGCCGATCACGACGTTCCACGAGCAGTCGCCGCCGTGCGGGGCGATGTACGCGACGGGTCCGCCTTCATCGATGTGCAGGTTGTTCGTCTGCGCGCCGCCGGTCCGGTTCTGCTGCCCTGGCTCGACGCTTTCGCGGAGATGTTGTTGATGACCGGTGCGTTTCGAGAGGTGCGCTGCAGGTAGAGGTTGTGCGCGAAAATCGAGATTTCCGCGCGACTTCCGGGAGCCAGCCGTTGTGGTCGGCGAAGTTCTCTTCAAAGGTGATACCGCGCACGTCGGCGAAGTACGCACCCATCGCGCCGAAGCCGCTCGCATTGTAGGCGTCGAGCATCACGTTTCAGCGCACGACGATGTCGCGCATGAACTGCCCTTCCGCGCTTTGGCCATCCAAGATGATGCCGGCGTTCAAAAAGCGCGAGCGCGTGCCTTCGATCAAG
>JBCCRV010000119.1:0-13556 GCA_039201085.1 Myxococcota bacterium
ATTGGCGCGATGGCCAAACCGAAGTCCGAGTCCACCGTGGACCTGCTGTTGGAGGAGCTGGAGGGGGAGGTCAAGCAAGCTCGCCCGCCTTCGATGCCGCCACCCGTGCCCGGCGTCGCGAGCGACGAGGTCATGGTGCTCGACGACGAGCTCGAACTCAGCGACGCGGAGTTCTTTGAGGAGGAACCGACGCCCCTCGACGCCGTCGAACTCAACGCGCCTGTCGTCGCGGCGCCAGACGCCGCCGCCAGCGTGGACTCGATCGAGCTCACCGACCTCGATGCGCTCGACGCACAGGACGCGCTCGAAGACGAAGAGCCTGTCATCCACCCGCGGGGCCTCGAGGAGCTTGGCTTCGTCGAGTTGGAGACGGATGTCGGCGCCCTTCCCTTCGTCGAGGCGCCGGTGCAGGACGACGCGTTCACCGAAGACCTGCGCGACGCGGCGGTCGAACTGATCGAAGCGTGCCGACAGCGGCTTGCCGTAAGCGATCCGAGACGCGCAGCCGAGCTGCACCATCAGATGGGTCGGCTCTACGAAGTGCCCCTCGGCGAACTCGGCCGGGCCGTGCAGCACTACCAATCGGCCCTCGAGGTGAACGCCACGGACGCCGCCCTCATTCAGGATACGCGCCGGGCGCTGCTGCTCACGAAGAAGTACGCGCCGGCGCTCGAGCTCTACGATCCTGAAATTCGCCTGTCGCCGGACCCACGGGAGAAGGCCGAGCTGCTCTTGGAAAAGGGCCGGCTCCTTCGCGACCGACTGAACCGAGCCGACGACGCCAAGGTCGCCTTTGAAACGGCCCTCGAACTCGACGGTACGAATCTCGGCGTGCTTCAGGACTTGCTGGCGGCGTACGAAAGCGCCGGCGCACACGACGCGCGGGAGCGCAGCCTCGAGCGCGCGGCGAACAGCGCGGCCGATGAAGCTCATCGAGGCGCCCTTGTCGGTGAACGCGCAGCGGTGATCGAGCGCGCCCTCGGCCAGCCCGAGCGCGCCATCGGGCTCTACGAGCAGGCCCTTGCCCTCGACCCTGCCGCCGGCGGTGTGATGGCTGCGCTGAAGCGCCTGTACCGGGAACGGTCCCGGTGGTCCGACCTCGTGCGCGTGCTTCGGCAGGAAGCGCAGCTCACCACCAACCCCGTCGAAAAGGCGTCGCTGCTTTACGACGTTGCGCGTCTTCTTCTGGAGCACCTCGGCGACCAACCGCAAGCCCTCGCATCGCTCGAAGAGGCGGCGGCCCTTGCACCGAGCGACCGAGGCGTGCTCGAACGGCTCGTGACGCTCTACGAGCAGTCCGGGCGCTTTGAGGAACAGGCGAAGATCCTGCGAACGCTGGTGCAGCTTGCAACGGACACCCCCTCACGTCTTGCAATCCTCGGCGAACTGGCGGCGCTGCACCAGCAGCGCCTCGACGACCGCGCGGGCGCGATTCATTGGTTCGAATCGGCGATCACGCTCGACCCGCTCCACGGGCCGTCGATGCAGCACCTCGAAGCGCTCTACGAGGCGGACGGTGCCGTCGACAAAATCATCGCGCTGCGCAACAACGTGGCTCAGCACGCAAGCTCAGGCCTTGAGCGGGCGAGCGCCTTTGCAACGATCGGACTGCTCGAGGAACGGGCAGGTCGCACGGACCAAGCCATCGCCGCCCATCAGCGTGCAATGGCCCTGGACGCCTCAAACGCAACCAGCTTCAAGAGCTTGCTCCGCTTGCTGGCGACGGAACGTCGTTTTCGCGACCTCCTTCACCTGCACGAACGCGCGGCGGACGACGCCGACAACGCGGACGAAGCCATCGCCCACCACTTCGACGCGGGCGCGCTGCTCGAAGGACCCCTCGGCCAACCGGAGCTCGCCATCAAGGCCTATGAAGCGGTCCTGAGCCTTGAGCCCGCGAACTTGCGCGCGATGGCCTCGCTCGGCCGGGCTGCCGAGTCTGCGAACCGGTCTGATGTGGTCCTGCGAGCGCTCGACATGGAGCTCGATGAATCAAAATCGGACAAGAAACGCACGGCGCTGCTCCTTCGTGCGGCGACGGTGCACGAACGCGACCAAAACGACGTACCGGGTGCCGTGAAGCGTCTGCGCGCCGTGTTGGCCATCAACGATGCCCACGAGGACGCGCTCGAGACCTTGGCCCGACTCTTTTCGGCGGCGGGCCGCTGGGATGAACTGGCCGAAATACTCGAGCGCCAGCTCACGCTCAAAACGACCGCCAAAGCAGAAGGTCGGGTCGCCCTCGCCTTTCGTTTGGCGAAGCTCTACCGCAAGCAGCTAGGCTCGGAAGAGCGCGCCCGCGCGAAGTACCAAGAAGCATTCAACGCCGATCCTTCGCACCGGCAAGTGGCACGACGCTTCCTGCGACTTCTCGAAGACCGACGCGAGCACGATGAAGCCGCCGCGGTGCTTAGCAAGCTGGCGGACCTCGAGGAGTCACCGCTTGCCAAGGCTCGGCTCCTCTTTCGTGCCGGTGAGCTCATGGAGCTGCGGGCGCAGAACGCGGCGGAGGCGGCGTCGCTCTACCGCCGCGCCGTGCGCTCGTACGACTATGGACCCGCCCGCGACGCCCTCGAGCGCCTTGGCCAGTCGAAGGACAGTGTGCGCGAACTGGCCAAGAGCCTTTCGGCGTACGCCACCTCGGGCGCGGCGGACCGGCCGGCCGTCGATGCGCTCTTTCGGGAAAGTGCCCTGTGGGAACACGCGGGGGACAACCGAAAGGCCGTGGAGCGTCTCGAAGCGGCCGTGTCGATCGCACCGGATCATCTCGGTGTGCTGCAAGCGCTCGCGCGCCTGCATCGAGGGACGGGACGCTGGGAGGCGCTTGCTAAAGTGCTCGCGTCGATGGGGCGGGTGTTTCGCGACCCACGCGCGCGCATCGCCGCCATGCATGCGGAAGCTCAGGTACGCGCGAGCCACCGCATCGGCGATCGGGCCGCCATCATCGACATCTACCGCTCGGTGCTCGCGCTCGACCCGGAGGATGGCGCGGCCATTCGTGCGCTCGAAGCGTTGGCGGCAAAGGAAGGCAAGCCTTCGCTCATCGCCGAAGTGGAAGAACTGGCCTATCGGCGGCCGCAAACGGCGGCGGCCAAGGCAGGTCATGCAACGAGACTCGGCGCGGCGTACGAAGCGATGAACTCTGAGCGTGCCCTCGAAGCGTTTCGTGAGGCACTCCGCCTGGCACCGGACGATTTGGCGGCAACGCGGGGACTCGCCCGTATGGCCCTTCGCGCGCCTCCGGAAGTCCGCGTCGAAGCCGCCCATCAGGAAGCCCGGGTGGCGGCGAACGGCGAACAAGCAGCCGTTCACCTGATGGAGGCGGCGGAGATCCGGCTCGACCGCCTCGGTGACTTGGAAGGCGCCGCAGCGGACCTCGAGCGCGCCCTCACGCTTGCGCCCAACTCGCGTGACGCATCCTCGCGCCTCGCCAAGCTACTGCGTTCGCAGCGCCAGCCCGAACGGCTGCGCGATGCGCTGACTCGGGCCGCGAGCGCCGCAACGCCCGACCGAAGCGCCGAGCTTTGGATGGAAGCGGCGGAACTGCTGGCGACGGACCTGAACGACCGGCCGGCGGCGATCAATATTCTGCGCCGACTGCTGCGCAACATGCCGAACCACGTGCCTGCAATGCAGCAGCAGGCGATGTACCTGCGACAGACTGGCGACTTCTCGGACGCTGCCGCGCTTTACGAACGCATCGTCAAACGCGCGGGCAGCAACACCGTGCTGCGTGATACGCACCTCGAGCTTGCGACCGTTTGGGACGACCATCTTCGCGATACGCAGCGCGCAATGGTTTCGCTGCAGGCGGTGCTTTCGATCGACCCGGCGAGCGTTGAAGGGCTTTCGCGCCTGGCGGACATTCATGAGCGTGAGGAGCGGTTGCACGAGGCGACCGAGCTCGCCCAGCGACTCTTGCTGAACGCGACCGAGGGCCCAGCACGCGCATCGGCGCTGCTTCGCCTCGCGCGGCTGCAGCGCGCCCAGCACATGGATGCGGCGGCGAGCGAAGCACTCCGGGAAGCGGTCACCATTGAAGGTCCCGGAAGCGAATCGGCGCTGGAGGTGAAAGCGCTCGCAAAGACGCCCGCGGCGTGGTCCCAATACCTCACGGCGCTCGAGGCGTACCTTGCCGGCCAAGTGATCGAATCACGGGCGTCAACGTACCGCGAAATGGGCCGGGTCCTCTTCGATCAACTCGAACAGCGCACGCGCGCCGTCGAAGTGCTAACGCGCGGCGTCAAGGAAACGGGGGATGGCATTCTCGCGCAGGACCTCGCGCTGCGCCTTCGCGCGACCGGGGATCTCGATCAAGCCGTGGATGTGCTGCTTGGGCTGGCCGCGCAGGATCCTTTTGCCACGGAGCTCTGGCGCGAACTGGCCGTGACGCACGAGCACGGCAAGGACCGACTCGGCGCGCGCATCGCGAGCGAACCGATCGCCCTGCTCGAACGCACGTCGGACGCGGATCGCAAACGCATCAAGGGTGCGCCCTCGCGGCCCGCCGCTGCGCGGCCGGGCAGCTTGAGCGAAGACCTACTCGACCGACTCAGCTCACCCAGCGCAGAACAGCGCGCCGCAGCGGAGCTCTTCCGCGTCCTTGAGCCCGCACTCAACAAGATCTACCCGCCGGACCTTGATAGCTTCGGCCTCGGAACGCGCGATAAGCTCGCGACGGGACGCAACACCCACCCCTTTCGTGCGCTCGCCGATGAGGTCGCTGGCATCTACGGCGTGAGCGCCTTCGACGTGTACTTGCATGACGTACGCAATCGCGGGGCCAGCATCGAGCTCGCGAGCCCGCCGGCGATCATCTTTCCGCGAAGCGTGCTCGACCGTCCAACGTCGGAGAAAGCGTTTCTCCTGGGCCGTCCGCTCGCGCACATCGCGCGCGGCTTTCCAGCGATTCCCAAGCTCACGCCGCGCGAACTCGAGGTGCTCCTCGCATCCGCCGCGCGCAACGTGCGCAAAGGGTTTGGCGCAGGACTGACCAACGAAGAGATTCTCGACGAACAGGCGAAGCGTCTCTACAAGGCGCTGCCGCGGCGCTCGCGGCGCGCCATGGAAGACGCCGCCGAGATGTACGTGGAAGGCGGCCGCGTCGACTTCGCGCGGTGGATGCGCGGCGCCGAGCGCACGGCGGCTCGCGCTGCAGCGCTTGTGGCCGACGACCTCTTGGCCGTGGCGCGCGTGCTTCGGCAAACGGAGCGGGACCTGGGGGCGCACCAAGGCGCAGACCTCATCGAACATTCCGATCTCGTCCGCGACCTGACGGTGTTTTGGGCGTCAAAGGCAGCGATGCACCTGCGTCAGCACATGGGCCTCAAGAGCTAGCCCGGAAAAGTCAGCAGCCGACGCGCCCTCGTACATTTCCTGAACCCCACAGCACTTCCGCTCATCGCTAAAATACAGTGTGTATTCGTCGCTCTTCGCGAAAGCACTGTGAAGTCCAGGGCTTGCACGATCATCGCGCCGGCTGGTGACTTTTCCGGGCTAGAGCTCATCCCAAAATCGCCGTGGCCAGGTTATTGGTCAGGTTGCACGGAATTTAGCGTCCTCGAACAACACCGACTACCGCGTGCGGCGAGCGGAGACTACCGGGCTGTCCGGCTCTTGAAGAGGCAAGATCCAGCGTTTCGGACCGAAGCCCTCTTCCTCGGCGGCTAGGTTCACCTCCGGATCGATGAACCGCTGTCGGCGGCGGCCGTTGAGGTTGGCAAATGCATCGGCGTACACCGCCACTTCGCCGAGCCCTTGGCGGCGCCAGCGGCGCGCTAGGTGATGGGCGTAGCTAAGGATCATGTCGGGCTGCGTTTGCATCATGCGCATCTGCAGCGGTGTGAGTTCATCCGACGGGTGCACGCGACTCGTAGCGCCGTCCGGTGTGACCACGCGAAACTCCACCATGCCGAACTTTTCTGCGACCATGACGTTCCACGAGAAGCGAAAGCCCTGCTCGTGCCACTCCGTACGCCCCTCGTACAGAAGGTGCCGAAGGGGAAAGAGCGCCTGAATCAGAAAATGCGCGCCTATGAGGACCGCCCCGGCACGAAGCGACGGCCCCGACATGCGCGACCGACCTCGTTCGTCACGAAAACCGACGAGCGAACGGAGCTTCGTGCGCTGCGTCGCGAAACGGCCTTTCGCGACGTCCCGAGGCCAAGAGGGAGCGAAGAAAACCGTGGTGCTAACGATCATCAGCCACGGGAAAGCACCGATCGGGAAGAGCGATGCGGTCGCCAGGTGAAAGGCCACGACGGCGGCGTACGCGAAGGGACGGGTTCGGCGAAACCAAAGGCAAGGACCGACAGCGAGGTCAAACGCGAGACCCGCCCAGCTCATCGCGAGGGCGAGCCAATATTCGTCCATCAGCGAACCGACGAGCGGCAGGTCGATGTGACGGCGAAGCCAAATCGAAAGGGGCGCGCCGACCAACCAGTCGATGCGCAGCTTCGCGACGCCCGCAAAAAAGTACACGAGGGTCAGCTGCAAACGAATCGCCGCGACGCACCACGAGGGCACGCGCTGTCGTCCGCGCTCCAGGGGCATAAACACCAAGAGCAGGGCCAAGAGCGAAACGAGGTAGTAGTGATTGAGGTAGTTCGTGCGGTCGATCAGCTCGAGGTACGAAAAGCTGACGACGAAGGTCGCTGCCGCGAGACGAAAGCGGTAGCCCGCCGCCATGGCCAGAGCGCTGAGTCCGACGACCGCGAACATCGCGTGCATGCCCGCGGGACCAAACACCGGCAGCCACTCGAAGCCCCAGTAGGGAAAGCGCACAAGGGGGGCGACGTAGAGGTCGTCCACCCAACCGGCGAGCTCGTAGCGCACGACGTTGGCCGCCATGAGCAAACCGAAGGCCACGCGAAAAAACACGAGGGACGCGCCATCGACTGGCTCGCGAGTGAAGCCGAGCCGGCGCGCGAGCGCGCGAAAAGAAGGCGGGCGGGAAGCCGACTCCGGAGCAGGCGACCGGCGGGGAGTGCCCAAATGGCTCTAGCGCCGCTTCCTCTTGAAGTGAGCCTGCGGCGTTCGTCCTGTTGTTCGAGGACAAGGCGCAACGACGCAGGGATGCAGGCACGTTTCAAGGAGGCGTGACGCAAGCATCGGGCAGCAGGGTGGGCGAAGCGGGCTCACTTGAAGACGAAGGCGGTCTAGTCGCCGTCGACTGGACTGAAGGTGATGCTCACGCCGACGGCGGCCGCTAGATCGACCTGAATCGTGGCTTCGAGCTCACGAAAGGCGTCGAGTACGTTCTGGATGGCCGGACCGTCGTTTTCCACCGCGGTTTCGAGGTCTGGTTCGATCGCATCGATGGCAGCGATGACGGCGTCGAACTCCGCAAGCGTTGGCCCGTCCAAGTCGGTTCGAAAGGAGCCAACCCAATCCTGAACGCCAAGGCCGTCGCGAACCTGACCGGCACGATCCTCGTAGCGACCCAGGTAAACGCTCCGCGCGCTTTCCACGGAGCGGCGCACGGCGGCGAGTGAACCACGACTGTTCGGTGCCTCGAACTGATCGAGCTGGAGGCGGCCGGCGTCGCGCTCGCCAAACGGCTTGCCGACGCGAATGGCGCGGGTGAACTCTAGACCAAACTTTAGCTGCTCCATGACGATCGACGCAGCGGTGAACACCCCCGGATATCGGCCTTCACCGCGCACCATCTCGCCAAGATGGTCGCCGCCTTCGGGGCTCCAAGCCTGAACGTAGCCAGCGGTGATTTCGCGTACGCGGCCACTCTGACCCACGACGTACTCACAGCGACGCCCGCTCCAGGAACCGACTTCGTCTTCGCTCGAGAAGATGAGGTAGTCGAGCACGGTGAACCCTTGGGTGCGGTTTCCGCGAAGCTGGAAATCCTCGAGCGCAAGACCGTCGGTCGAGGTCAGCAACTCCTGCACGTCGGCGGTTTCCACGGGAAACTCATCGATCTTCGGACCAAAACGCTCGGGGCGATCGGTGTGAGGACCGTAGGCAAACGCATCGGCCGCACGAAACGCAACGTGCGCGGAGCGAAATGCGTCTTCAAGGGCGCTCAGCCCCGCGTCGCTCGGCGCCGCACAATAGGTTGTCGCAGCGCTCTCCAGCGCTTCGGCGGCCGACGCCGCGTCTCGGTAGGTCGGAAGAAAGACGTTCTCGCCCAACTGCGAAAGCATCGTTGAAAGATCAAACTCCTCCGTCGGAGCCTCGTCGCCGCTGCAGCTCGCAAGGAGGAGAGCCAAGCACATCAACGGTCGGAAGAAAGTCATAGGGTCTCCAAGAAGCGAATCACGAGCGCGCGCTCTTCGGACGATAGGTCCATGAATGCGTCACGGCTCTGTGCGGCTTCGCCGCCGTGCCAAAGAATGGCTTCTTCAAAGCCGCGGGCGCGACCGTCGTGAAGGAAATGCTGATGGCCGTTGACGTCGTCGACGAGACCGGCGCCCCAGAGCGGTGGCGTGCGCCATTCGCCAGGCTCGACGTCACCTTCGATATGGCCGTCCGCCAGGTCCGGTCCGAGGTCGTGCAGCAGCAAGTCGGTGTAGGGATAGATGCGCTGACCGACGAGCGCAGGAATCGGGGAGTCCCCGGTAATGAGCGTTTGCGCGTGGCAGTTTACGCATCCGATGTCTTCGACGAGGGTGCGACCCATCAGCACTTCGGGGTCGTCGACGCTCCGGCGCGCGGGAACGGCGAGCGTCCGCATGTAGATGACGATGGCTTCAAAGATCCGCTCACCGACCTCGCTGGTATCGCCGTCGTTGATACCTTGGGGCGCGTCCAGGCACTCCGTTTGCGCGTCCGTACAGGGGTTGTCGAGCCGTACATTCGTCAAGAGACCCATGTCGCCATTGAAGGCGTTTGCCGTTTGGGCGACCAGATCCGGCGCACCGGCACGCCAACCGAAACGGCCCACACGCCCATCTTCCAAGCGGCGAATGCGGCCGCTGACGCCATCGCCGTCGCTGTCGTTCGGATCGGCAAGCGCTTCGAGATCTTCGACGCGAATCGCTTCGAGAAGACCGAGTCCCACCATGATCGGTGCCATGCGTATGCCCGTCTGCAGCGGGTCCGCGAACGGTCCATAGAACGGTTCTTCGAGCGTGAGCTCCGGCCGGCGCAGCGAATACGGTGTGCCGTCGGGGTACGTTCCCGGCTCCTCAACCCAGCGAACGCGCGGAAGCGCTTCGCCGTCGAAGCCGTCGATGGCAAAGGGCTGCAGCTGATCGCCGTAGATAGGGTCGGGCGCGCCGCCCGGAAGGCCGAGCTTTACGATGCCTTCGGTAATGAGTTCGCCGTCTTCCGGCGCCTCCCCGCGACCATCGCGAAAGTGGCACACGGAGCAGCTGCGCGCGTGAAAGAGCGGGCCCACGCCGTCCCGGGCCGTGGTGGTCGAAGGCGACGCCACCCAGGCTTGATTGAAGAAGGCGTTTCCCGAGAAGAAGCGCCGTTCGTTGTCCCGGTCGAGGTTGTTCGCCGGGAATGTGAAGGCGAGCGAACCGACGGCAAGAATGTTGGTGGTCTCGCCGCCGGAGAACGCTTCGCGTTCGTAGGGTTCGGGCGGAAGCAAGGGCATGTCTCCCTCGCCACCGCATGCAAGAAGGGCGAAAGGGCCCGCAGCAAGCGCTGCAAGCCCCCAAGCGGCGACGAAAGTCCGTCGCGATTCGCCTCGCCCTGTCTTCATTTCGAACCCCAGCTCATCTTACTCCTCGGGCGGGACCGTGAAACCGAAGCCCGTGAAGACTTGCTCTAGCAGGTCGCGCTGGTCGAAGCACGAATCGATGAGAGCTCCAACACGGGCGTTGCCCTCAGCGTTTCCGGCAGAGATCTCGTTGTCGAAGGGCGGCACAAGCGCGTTCGCGAGGTCGATGCTCGTTTGAATCTGGGCCGTAAGCTGGTCGGCGAGGGCGGCGTCCTGCAGACGAACGACCGCTTCGATGCTGGTGCCCGTCGTCATCGTGCCGTCTTCCGCCGTGTAGCGGCCGAGCCAGACGTTTTGTACGCCAACGAGATCGAAGATCATGTCGTTGTGCGTGTTGTCGGAGAAGCAGGAGTGCTCCTCTTCCTGGTCCTGCGCGTCGAGGGCCGCCTGCAGGCGCTCACCGCCGGTCTCGAAGCCGGAGAGAATGAACATGCCCGTGATGGCGGCCTGAAGACGCTCCGCCGGCGTCTGTCCGTCGAAGGTCGAGCGGAAGTTGCCAGCGGCGCCGGGCGCCCACTCGGCCACAAGGCCGTTCATCAGGCTCTCGAGGTGCGTCGTCGTGACGTCGAGGTACATTGCGCGGCGCGCGAAGTTTTCGAGCGTCGTGTAGTCCGTCGCCGGGCGCTGGCCGGGAAGGTTGTCGGCGGGCGCCGTGAGGTCCTGCCCCCAAAGGAGGAACTCGATCGCGTGCCAGCCCGTCGCGACGTCGGCTTCACCGCCGGCGCCGTTGCCGACGTCCGGATCCTCGAGATTCGCGACAGTGATGTCGAAGTCCGTGTCGTTCACGCGACCTGCGGTGGGCATGCCGTCCACATAGTCCACGGTGAACTCGTCAAGAGGCCACGCGTTGATGAGGCCCTCGGGGTTGCCGTCGTCGCCGTCGATGGGGCCGTCGTAGAAGCGGTAGACCTCCGTCTGGAGGTAGGAGTTGCGCGCTGCGAGCCACGCGTTCCGGGCGGCCGTGAGGTTGGCCTCGGACGGGTCGGCGAGAAAGGCGTCGATGGCGGCCTTCATCGTGGTGACCTGCGCCGTCGCGTCGACGTAGCTGGCGTGCACAACCTCGGCGTAGGTGGTCGCGGCCATCATGGCCGTTTCGCTCTCGAGCGGGTTCTCGGTGCCGGTTTCGTTGCCCGTGCCGGTTTCGTTGCCCGTGCCGGTTTCGTTGCCGGTGCCGGTCTCCGTGCCCGTACCGGTCTCCGTGCCGGTGCCGGTGTCGGTGCCGGCACCGTCATCGTCACCGCAACCAATGGCCAACAAGCAGCCGAGGAAAAGCGTGAGTGTGTATTTGTTCATCTGAATAGGACCTGTAGAAACGAAAGTTGAGCGCAGGGTGTTGAAACTGGTAGTCAATTTCAAACCAAAAACGAGCGTTTACGCACACGACCCGGGAGACTTGGTCTGGAAACCTTGGGTCTGTGCACCCATCAACGCGCGGTTTCGCGCGTTTTCGGGCTGTCGAAGGCCAAGGAGGTCGCATCTACGCCTCCTCGGGGCCATGCGAGCTCGCGAAGGGCGGCAGAGCTCCGGTCCCGTGTCCACGGAATGTGCGGTGAGAAAAACTAGGCTTGCGCCCACGCGGCGCTTGTCAGGGCCTCTTCGTCACCGCTCACGGCGTTCAAAGCCTCGCGAAGGGCGCGTATACCGCCCGCCGGCAGGCGCAGCGATACCTGCCCGATATGCACGTGGTAGGTGCCGCAGCGGCAGTGATCGATGACGATGCCGTCATGTTCGATGAGCCGGCGGACCTTCGGACACTTGGATGAGTGATGCACGGCTGTACGTTCCTGGGCGCGCGGCTTACTCGAGGTCCAGAAGGGCGACGCGCAGGCGTCCTTCTTCGTTGTGTGTGCTGACCATCAGCAGGCGACTTCCGTAGACGAAGGCACGGGCGTGCTTGGTGTCGAAGGGCGCTTGGGCGGCTTCTTGCCAGCCGGCCTCCGCATTCGACGGATCGAAGACCTCGATCGCCATGCTCGGGGTGATGCCACCCTCCGTGCGGATGCTGCCTCCAAAAAGCACCAGCTTGTCGCCCAAGGCGATGAGATCGCCGGACAAACGGGGCGCTGGACAGGGAATCGCTTCGAAGCTTTGGTCCGCAAAGGAAAAGCGCTGGCAGTCTTCCACGAGCTGGAAGCCGCCCTTCATGCCGCCGATAAGGTAGTAGTGGTCGCCGTGCACCGCACCTGCGAAGGCGCGGCGAGGACCCGGGAGTTCGACGCCGTCGACGACCTCAAAGCCCTCGCCCTCGCCGGTCCGGCGAAGCACGCTCGTGACGTGATCGAACGCAGCTTCGCCCTCGCGCCGCGGGTCGTAGGCAAGGCCGCCAAAGATCCACGCGCTGTCGCCGTGCACAGCAAGACCGAACTGGGTGCGGCTAGCGGGAAGGGCTCCGTCGGCGGACCAGGTGTCGTCCGCAAAGCTGAAGACGTCTCCATGGCTCACCGCGTGTTCGCCGTCGTGGCCGAACCCGCCGACGGCCATGACGCGACCGCCGAAGCTGGTGACGCTCATCGTCTGGCGCGCGGCGGGAAAGGACACGGCCTCGTCGATACGCATCGAGGGGAGGTGCACACGCCACCCTTCCGACACGAAGTTCTCCGGTTCGAAATCGTGCTGTTCGAGGCTGTTATTGCCGCCGAAGAGGTAGAGAAACTCACCGTCAACGAACATGCCTTGGCGGTTGCGTGCCGCGCCGGGAAAGGCGCGTGAGTAGACGGAAAGGCGAGACTCGGTGGGTACAAACGACTCCACAACGCGAACGCGCCCGTGGGTGTGCATACCACCAACACCTCCGAGCGCGTAGACGGCGCTGTTGCTTGCGATCAAGCGGTGAAAGAAACGCTGGAACGCGAGCGAGCCCACCGGCTGCCATGCCTCATCGTTGAGCTGGTACACGGTCCCGCTCATGCCGGACGCGTAGACCGAGCCGCCAAGGGAAGCCGCCGATGCGCCGAACCCCGGTTCGGGAAAGTCCGGCCCGCTACGCCAGCTGCCGCTCTCCAGATCGAACACGTCGGTGCGCTGACTGACCTGGCCATCGGCGCCCATGCCGCCAATGGCGACGAAGCCGCCCTCGACCGGCGCAGCAGCCAGGGCACGACGCTGGAATGGGGTCTCGTGCGCCTGCCAGGTCGGCGACTCGGCTTGCGTATCGAGGCAGATCGTTCCGTCGGACCATTCGCCGTCGGAGGGTTGGCCACTCAATTTCCAACCGCCAACGACGCATACGGTGGAGCCGATCAATGCGGCGTCGGCCGATGAGCGTCCCTCCGGCAGGGGCGGCAGCATGCGCCAGGCTCCGGTCGCCGGCGTGTAGCAGGCCGCCTCCGCCGACGAATGCAGTGAGACGTCCTCACCTGGCGCGTTGTCGATGCGCAGCCCGCCAAAAGCGCACACGCTCTCGCCGATCGCGAGGAGAGGCGAACCCTGAATGCCGTGGGGTAGCTCGGCTGCCACTTCCCACTCGCGGGACGTCATCGAATAGCGCCAGAGTCGGTTGCTCTGGCCCGTTCGATTGTACCGATGAGGCTCGCCGCCGTAGCCGCCAAGCAGGTAAATCTCCTCGCCGAGAACGGCGGCGCCAAAACTTGTCACGGCCACCGGCATCGCGCCGACAAACGCCCCCGAGAACTCGGCGCTCACGTCTTCAGAAACGCTCAGGGCCGAACCGTAGTCGTCACCGGAATCCACGCCGCGGACCGCAGGGCCCTCGTTTTCGGCAACGGTCGTCGGCTGTGGCGGAGCGCCCCCACACGCCGCAAGTACACATGCAAGCGTACCAAGTACGCACCTCATTCGAACGCCTCGGCGCCGGCGCCGGCGTAGCGAATCGTCAGCGTGTACACCCCGTCCTCGTAGCCTTCGATCCGAA